>PTKB01000197.1 GCA_002937555.1 Alphaproteobacteria bacterium MarineAlpha10_Bin2
AAATCGATGCGGTTTATGCCTGCCCGGCTTTGCCCGGCAGCGGCGCCGCCTGCCGCAAGCCGAATCCCGGTATGTTGTTGGCGGCGGCGGAAGATCTCGCGCTCGATCTCGCGCAGAGCTGGATCGTCGGCGATGCCGCCAGCGATCTGGCGGCGGGCGCTAATGCCGGGCTGCGACACGGCTGGCTCGTCGCGACCGGCTACGGCGCTCAGGAGCGCGGCGATGCGCTCGCCCTTGGCGGTCCGGGCTTCGACGTATCGGTGGGCCGGCCCTTGAGCGAACTTGGCGAATTGATCTCCGGCTTGTCGAACGCATGAGCAGCGGTTAAACCTGTATTCCCAACCAGCGGACCCAACAGCGGCGCATGAACAGTTTTCCCGATCGGCCCTATGACAACATCGGCGCCTATTGCGACGATTACCTGCAACAATTGGCGCGCGCCGGTGCTTCCATCGATCATGACAAATTGACCAAGGCGGCCGAGTTGCTGAACCACGCCTTCGAAGCGGGCGCTTGGCTGTTCGTGTGCGGCAATGGCGGCTCGGCGGCAATTGCAAATCACTTACTGTGCGATTTCGCCAAAGGCATCCAAACCGATACCGATTTGTTGCCGCGCGTCATTTCGCTCAGCGCCAATCTCGAATTGATCACCGCCATCGCCAACGACATCGCCTACGCAGATTGTTTCGTTTATCAACTTCGTACCGCGGCCCGCGCCGGCGACATGTTGCTCACCATCAGCTCCTCGGGCGATTCCGAAAATGTCGTCCGCGCCGTGGACTGGGCGTCCACCAACGGCGTGCAAACAATTGCCCTGACCGGGTTCGATGGCGGGCGCACCGCTCGCGCCGCCGCCATCAACATTCATGTCAAAGGCAATAATTACGGCGTGGTGGAGGATACCCATCAATCGATCATGCATGTGTTTTCGCAATATCTGCGCCAATTGCGAATGCCTGAATCACGCATCGCCGAACGAAAATTCTGAGTTTATATTTCTCTGGAAAATTAGATGGCGAACGCCGCCGAAGGCGCCAGTGCGTCCGTGCTTAGCGCTCAATACGAAACCGCATTGGCCCGGTATTTACCGCTTCAACGCCATTCGGCATATTTCGAGGTGTGTATCGGCGCTTCATTGACGGATTGCGGATATTTCGCTGCGCGGCTTTTTTCGCTGCCCAAGTTTCTTGAAATGAGCGACGATCACATTCAATCAGCCATGCGTGCCGTGCGCGCTTTCCGCGGTGGCGAGTATCAAAGAACGGCAATATTCACTCGAATGCGGTTGAGGTAGGAGATGACAAGTTTAATTGACGGCTATGCGGTATTGGTCACCGGCGGCGCGGGATTTTTAGGGTCGCATCTTTGCGACCGTTTGATCGGCGAAGGGCGGGAAGTCCTGTGTCTGGACAATTTTGTCACCGGCAACAAGCAAAATATCGAGCATCTCTTGGATAATCATCGCTTCGAGCTGGTGCGCCATGACGTATGCTTCCCATATTATGCCGAAGTCGGCGGCATCTATAATCTCGCTTGCCCTGCCTCGCCCAGGCATTATCAACGCGATCCCATGTTTACGATCAAGACCTCTGTCATGGGTGCAATCAACATGCTGGGTCTCGCCAAACGGCGTGGTGCCCCCATATTGCAGGCGTCGACTTCAGAGGTTTACGGCGATCCGACGGTTCATCCCCAGCCTGAAATCTATACCGGAAACGTCGACCCGATTGGTATCCGAGCTTGCTATGACGAAGGCAAGCGCTGCGCCGAGACATTGTTCTTCGATTATCATCGCCAGAACGGGGTCAGTATACGCGTCGCCCGCATCTTCAATACCTATGGTCCGCGCATGGCCGTCGGCGATGGGCGGGTGGTGAGCAATTTCATCGTCCAAGCGCTCAGAGGTGAGGATTTGACCGTTTATGGCGACGGTTCGCACTCGCGCTCATTCTGTTACTTCGACGATTTGATCGAGGGCATAATGCGCCACATGGCGCATCCCAGCGAAACCGGCCCGATCAATCTCGGCAACGAAACCGAGCATACCATGCTTGAACTGGCGGAGACGGTCATCCGCACTGTCGGTGGGTCCTCACGCATCACGTTTTAGGAATTGCCTGAGGACGATCCGACGCAACGCCGGCCCGATATATCCAAGGCGCGCGCTGCCCTCGGTTGGGAACCCAAGGTAAGCCTGGAAGACGGCCTCGCCGAGACGATAAATTATTTCCGCGCCCGGCTTGCTTAATACGCGAATACCGGCGCCATGGCTGACAGCTTACGCATCCTGATGATTTGCCATCACCGGCTTTTTAAGTCTTGGTTGCGGCCTGGCATTCTTGCCCGCGGGCTTGTGGAAAATGGCCATCAGGTGACGTTGATGGTGGTGGCGCAGAACACCCGATTTCGTTTCAAACGAAGCCATATTGATGGTGTCGATGTGATCGAAGCGCCGGATTTGACCTCCGGGCGGATGCGATCAGGCTGGGATCCGATCTCCGTTTGGCGCCGCATTCGTTGCGTGCGCCGTTTGGATTCGGATTACGATTTGATTCATCTTTTTGAAACCCGGCCGGCGACGATCTATCCCGGTCTTGTGGCGCGCCGCCGAATGAAGGTTCCGATGTTGATCGATTGGATCGACTGGTGGGGCCGAGGCGGGCTGATCGAGATCAACCGCCCCGCCTGGTATCGCTTCTTGTTCGAGCGCATGGAAACCTACTACGAAGAGCATTTTCGCACCCTCGCCAACGCCACCACAGTTATATGCCATGGCCTAAAGGAGCGCGCGGTCGGGCTCGGCGTACCACGCGAAACAATTCTCCATCTTCGCAATGGCGCCGATCACGAACGCTTTCGCCCGCGTCCCATGAAAGAGTTGCGCGCCCGGTTTGGACTTGCGCCCGATGCTTTTATTGCCGGCTTTGCCAGCCTCGATACATTTTTAGATCTCGAAATGATGTTGCGTGGGATGAAGCAATTGGTGGCGGACGGCGCTTCCGCGCGGCTGCTATTAATCGGCAAGTCCGATGCGCGGGTGCGCGCCCGCGTCGCCGCGACTGGCCTTTCCGCGCATACCGATTTTTCGGGTTTTGTCGCGGACGATATTTATCCGCTTTACCTCAACGCCTGCAACGTTCTGCTCATGCCGTTCCCCAAGACCAACTACAATATCGGGCGCTGGCCGAATAAATTCGGAGAGTATCTTGCCAGTGGCCGGCCGGTCATATTTAACGCGGTTGGAGACTTGCAGGATTTCGATATGGCGGACGAGAACGCGGTGGGCATTGCCTGCGAATACTCTGCCGAGGCTTTTGCCTCGGCCTTGCAGCGAATGTATGAGTCTCCGGAATTGGCGGAACGGCTGGGAGAGAACGCCCGTGACGCCGCACTCCGCAAACTGGATTGGGCGCATCAAATTGAGAGGCTTGAAATGCTCTACGCCGAGCTCACGGAAAAGCGCAGCGCAGCGCTTGGCGCCACCGCGGCAGGTTAGAAAATGGCGCAACGTGGTGCATCCGCTTACCACGAGCGGCAGGGGAGCTTTTTATTCCGCCTGACGCTGGTGGCCGTCGATTTAACCGCGATCGCGTTGCCCGCCTGGTATTTTATCAACAGCGTCTCCTTCGCTTACACTTTGGTCATCGCGGTGATGCAGGTCTTCATCTTTCGTGAGAATTCTCTCTATTGGCGCCATAGCGCACTGTATAAAGCGTATTGGCCGCAGTTTACGGCCTTGTTGCGGTCATACATTCCCATCTTCATCATATTTTGCGTCATATCGTTCATTTCCCAGGCCTTCGGCTCGCGTCCCCGACCGGGAGACCTTTTACTTCTGTTTGCCATCATCGTGGGTCTGAACATCGGGTTGCGTTTTACGCTTACTTCGCTGATCGCACTGACCTCGTTCGGGCGGGCTCCCGGGTGGCTGGTGATCGGCGCTTCGCCGCGTGCGCGCCTGATCGCTGATGAAATCAAGAACGAGCCTAGAAAAATGCGTTTTCTCGGTTTTGTGGTGGACCGCAAGGACGGATCGGACGCGGAAATCACAAACGAAGAAGTCGTTGGCTCGTTAGATGGGTTGGAGGACGCTATCACCATCACAGGCGCTTCCAATGCGGTGGTGGTGGCCGACGACAAGCCCATCGAAGAAGTTCTCGAAATCGTCGACCGCGTCACCGCGTGCCCGGTCGTCGGCTTCGTCTACAACGAAGCGTTCGATATCGTGCGTCAGCGTTACAAGAGCCTGCCGATCGGCAACTTCACGGTAACATCCCTCGAGGCCGGCGCGCGTTCGGAACTAAAAGCCGTACTCTCACGTGTTATGGATTTAGTCGGGGCAAGTTTTTTTCCTATTCTGTTTTCCCCGATTTTTCTGGTCATTGCGCTTGCCATCAAATTAAGCAGCCCGGGCCCTGTCTTCTTTCTCAGCGACCGCGCGTGCAATCGGGCTGGCGATAACTTTCGCTTTTACAGG
>PTKB01000198.1 GCA_002937555.1 Alphaproteobacteria bacterium MarineAlpha10_Bin2
GCGGCCTTTATCTTCGCCAGCTGGGCGTGCAGCCATGAGACGCAACTGATGGTCTTGAAAGGCGTTGGCGGAACGCCGACACGCAAATCCGTGCTCGATCTGCCGGAGGTCAAGGCGGCGCGCAACCGCCCGACCAGCATGCCTAACGCGCTGACCTTCGAGGCCGTTTACGACAAGGGCATCCGTTCGCCTAATATGGTGCTTGGTCCGAAGCTGCCGAAGGCCAACGAGTATCATGAGATCGTCCGCGTCGGGACCCAGCAATGCATCTCGGGCGAGCTCTCCGCTCAGGAGGCTTGCGAGTCCATCGGTGACGAGCTCAACGCGATGCACGGCGTCTAGAGTATTACGAGGCGTCTTGGGGATATTGATTGGGATTTCCCGCTGTCACCGCCCAAAGGCTGTGGCAGCGGGGTCTCACTCGCCGTCGGTTTTACTTGACCCGCGCGCGCTGTTCGGAAATCACCCATGGCTGTAAACACCATTGATAGCGAACCCCCGGAGCTAAGCGCATACCGGGGCGTGCGGCGAATCGATCATACCCCACATATATTCAACAATCAGCCGGCGCGCTATTATTTGATGTGGCTGCTGCTGCCGGCGATATTGCTGTTGGCGGCGATATCGCTTTATCCCTTTGTCTGGCTGATTTATATGAGCCTGCACGAGGTGCAACTGGCGCCGGGAAAGTCGGACCTGTGGGCGGGTATCGATAATTTCACCCGCCTCTTCAGCGACAAAAGTTTCGCCCGCGGTTGGGTCACTTTATTTAAGTACAGTGCCCTTTGTCTTTCCGTCGAGATTACGCTCGGCGTGTTGGTCGCGGTTATTCTCAATAATTCCCGGCTGGAGAAACTCTTCATCACAATTTTTCTGATGCCGATGATGATGGCCCCCGTGGTCGCCGGCTTTCTTTACATGTTTCTCTATAATGGCACCTTCGGCTGGTATTTTTGGCTGTTGCGCAGCCTTGGCGTGCTCGATGGCGGCTCGATCCTCGGCAACAAGACCTGGGCCATGGCAGGCGTTGTAGCCACCGATGTATGGCAATGGACCCCATTGATCGCGTTGATCACCTTGGCCGGCCTGAAACGTGTGCCGCAGGAGCAGCTTGAAGCGAATATGGTCGATGGTGCCGGACCGTTGCGTAATTTTTTCAGTGTTGCGCTTCCCAATCTTTATCCCTTTCTGCTGATCGCGATCCTCTTGCGCTTCATGGATAATTTCCGCTTCATCGACACGATTTTGATCATGACTGGCGGCGGGCCGGCGAACGCCACCAAGATTCTGCCGACCTATCTGTTCGACGTGTCGTTCAAATTCTTTGAGCTTGGTCGCGGCGCGGCAATCGCCTTTACGCTGTTGCTGCTGACGATCCTGCTCGGTTTGGCGCTCACCAAGATATTCGAAGACCCGACCCGCAAAATCAAAACAAGCGGGACGGAATAGATTATGGCTTCGCGCGAGATCGTTCGCTACAAATCACCGGCGCGCTCGGCGTTCTCGGTTCTGGTCATTCTGTTCCTCATCATCTTCTTCGTATGGACCGTGCTGCCGCTCGCCATCATGCTGATCACCTCGTTCAAGGACCTGCTCGATGCGTTCAAACTGCCGCAGGAGGGCGACTGGGGCGGGGTTGGGGTCATGTTCGATTTTACACCCACCGGCGATCACTATATTGAGCTGTTCACCGAAAAACATTTCGGCGTTTATATGCGCAACAGTCTCATCGCCTCGCTGGGCTCGGCCGTGGTGTCGGTGTTTCTGGGCTCGATGGCGGCTTATGCGCTGTCGCGCGCGGAATTCCGGGGCAAGCGCGATCTCCTGTTTTGGATCATTTCCACCCGCATGGCGCCCGTGGTGGCCGTGATGGTGCCGCTCTATGTGATTTTCCGCTCTTCCGGCCTGGTCGGAACGCTGCCCGGCCTCATTCTCGCCTACACCACGTTCAACCTGCCATTCGCGATCTGGATCCTGAAGGGCTTCTTCGACAATGTGCCCTACGCCATCGAGGAAGCGGCGCTGTGCGACGGCTGCAACCGATGGCAGGCGCTGCGCATGATCATGCCGCTGGTGGCGCCCGGCGTGGGCGCCTTCATCGTGCTCTGCGTGCTGTTCGGCTGGAACGATTTTCTGTTTGCCTCGATCATTGGTTCGGGCGGCGCCAAGACCTTGCCCGTCGCCACCGCCGAACTGGTGCAGCCCGTCAAGATTCAGTGGGGCAGCATCATGGCCGCGGGCGTCATCACCACCGTGCCGATGATGTTTCTCGGCCTCCTCATCCGCCGCTATCTTGTCACCGGCCTGACCATGGGCGCGGTCCGGGAGTAGGGCATGAAGCTGAAACAGGCCAATTCATAGGATCGGACGGCTATATGGCGACTGTCACCATCACCGACGTGTGGAAATATTACGGCAAGACGATGGCCGTGAAAGACCTCAATATCGATGTGCGGGACAATGAATTTCTTTGCCTTCTCGGTCCGTCGGGTTGTGGAAAATCCTCCACCTTGCGGATGATCGCCGGGCTCGAATTCATATCCTCGGGCGATATTTATTTCGGCGATGTCCGGGTCAACGATGTTCCGCCCAAGGACCGCGATATCGCCATGGTGTTCGAGAATTACGCGCTCTATCCGCACAAGACGGTATTTGAAAATTTGGCCAATCCGCTCAAGTTCCAGAAAATGAACAGGGCGGACATAACGGAGCGCGTCGAATGGGCGGCGGAAATGTTGCAAATTAGCGAGCTGTTGCAGCGCAAGCCCGTCGAGCTGAGTGGCGGCCAGAAGCAGCGCACGGCCATTGGCCGGGCCATCGTGCGCGAACCCAAGGTGTTCCTGTTCGATGAACCGATCGCGCATCTCGACGCCAAGCTGCGCTCACACATGCGCGGCGAGCTCAAGCATCTGCAGCGCCGGCTCGAAACGACGACAATCTATGTGACCCACGATCAGCTCGAAGGCATGACCATGGCCGACCGCATTGCCGTCATGCATGAGGGCGTCCTGCAGCAGCTCGGCACCCCCGGTGATATCTACAACCATCCGGTCAACGAGTTCGTTGCCGGCTTCGTCGGCGAGCCGCCCATGAACTTTCTCGATTGCCGGATCGAACGCGTCGGTGATTCGGTTTCCCTCGTCAACGACAACATCAAGTTGGTGCTCGGCGGGGACCAGGTCCGCCGTCTCGAAGAAAAGAGCGCGGCGGGCGAAGTCCGCCTCGGTATCCGCCCGGACGATCTGTCGGTGGAGATGGGGCGGGACCATGGATTTGCGATCGACGCGAAAATCTTCGTCACGGAGCCGTTGGGCGGCGATATGCTTGTCGACGCCGAACTGGGCAAGGACCGGGTGACGGTCAAGCGCAAGATCGCGGAAATGGGCCAACCCGGCGAACCTTGCGGCATCTCTCTCAATATCGAAAAGCTCCATGTCTTCGACCGGGAAAGCGGCGAGGCTATTTTTTAGGGTGCGGCGCTACATCTCCCATTTCGGACTTTCGACCGCTCGCTGTTTTTCCGGCGGCGCGGGGTAGGGCAGGGCGTAAAATTTTCGCGCCGGGCGGATTTCCTCGCTGTCCTCGAAAGCGCCTTCCACCAGTTCCTGCAGGCGCATGCCGACGCCCGTGCCTTTGCGCCTCGCGTGACCGTTTGCAACTCGAGCGCCGTGGCGCCGTCCCACGGCAATTCGTAAAAGCGCGGTTCATCCGCCACGCTGAGCCACAGGTAAATCGCCTCTTCTTCCTTGAGGACGGCCGATATGACTTCGGTCTCGCCGAGTTGGCGAAACTCCAGGCGCATCGGCTTGGGTTTGGCGAGCAGGTCGATATAGGCGAAATAACCGAGCGGCAGAATGAGAGCAACCAACCCGAGGGCGGCGATTTTCCATGGCGCTTTCCTTCTCGACCAAATCGCGATCGCCGCCAGCGCCGCGAACAGAAGCGCGAAAACGGCGAAGGTAAAGTGAAGATTATCCATCCGGATCGATCACCGGCGAGCGGTGCAAATCGCTCGTACCGCCGCGCACGAGCTGGCCTTCCTGGTTGAGCTTGAAGCGCAACACGGTGCGCTCCTTGGCCGAGGCGCGTGGGCTCGGTTGGCTTCTCCAAAATCTGCGCCGGGCGCCGAAAGTCGGGCCGCATGATGCTGACCACGGTGCGGACGGCATCGGGCGGCGCTTGGCTCGGGTCCATACGGAAGGCGTGCAGATTAACGGCCTATTCGCCGGCCACGATGGCGCGGCCAAAGACGATCCTGTAATTGGGTTCCGTGAGGTCGTTGAAATGACCCAAATCGTCGCGCGGCAGATCGACCCATGCGCCGCCTTTGTAGGAATGGCCGACGGGTCTGTCGCCGGGCGCCTTGACCCATAAGTCGACATCCGTATCGAGTTCCGGCGGCCAGTGGATTTCGACAATGACAGTGCCGGGCTCGGTCGCGCTTGTTTCCTGCTCGGCTTCGGCGGGCGGACTG
>PTKB01000199.1 GCA_002937555.1 Alphaproteobacteria bacterium MarineAlpha10_Bin2
GCGCGGCCCGAGGGCGCCGCGGGCGATCAATCCGGCGAGGGTTCATCCGAAACCGCCGTGCAAAAACCGGGCGATAGCCAAGAGAACAGCGCGAACGCATAACCCGTGGTAGACCAAGCAGATCCCATCGAACAAAGCCGTGCGCCATTGATGACGCATCTCGCCGAGGTGCGCAAACGGCTGATGTATGTGGTCATCTTGGTGATCGTCGCGTTCATCGGCTGCTTTTTCGTCGCTCCCGATATCTTCAATTTTCTCGTCGAGCCGCTGAGAGTGGCCCTGGAAGACGCCGGCTATGATTCAAAGGTGGTCTACACCCATCTGCTCGAAGCGTTCTTCACCCAACTCAAGATCGCTTTCTACGGCGCTTTGTTCATCACCTTTCCGTTCATCGCCATTCAATTCTGGCTGTTCGTTGCGCCCGGCCTTTACCACAATGAGAAGAAGGCCCTGGCGCCGTTCTTAATGATCACGCCAATTCTGTTCTTTGCCGGTGCGGCGCTGGTTTATTACTTCATATTTCCGCAGGCCTGGAAATTCTTCATCGGTTTCCAGACCGAAGGATCGAGCGGCGAGATTCCCACTGAATTGCTGCCCAAGATGAGCGAATATCTCTCGCTCGTCATCAAGCTGATTTTTGCCTTCGGTATCTGCTTCCAATTGCCGGTGATGCTGACGCTGATGGGCCGGGTCGGAATCGTCACCGCCGCCGGGCTCCGGGCCAAGCGCAAATACGCGATCATCATTGTGTTTATCGCCGCCGCAGCCTTGACGCCGCCGGATCTGGTTAGCCAGGTCGGCCTTGGAATACCGCTGCTGTTTCTTTATGAAATCTCGATATTCTTCGTCAAGATGGCGGAGAAGAAGCGGGCCGAAAAGCAGGCGGCCGAAGACGCCGAAATGGCCGAGCTCGATGCCATCCTCGCCGAGGATGACGATACCGACGAGACGGATTTCAATTTCGGTCGCTGAGGCCATCCGAGGCTTTCGCGCGGCGTGCGCTTCGTTTAAAAGAGGCGCAATCATGACCGGTTCACCTCCCCACACGCGGCTGAACGATGTTTGACATCAAATGGATTCGCGACAATCCCGAGGCCTTCGATGCCGGCCTCGGCAAACGTGGCTTAGCGCCGTTGGCGGCGCAAATGATCGCGTTGGATTCTAATCGCCGCGCCGCACAAACCACGCTTCAAGATCTGCAGCGCCGGCGCAACGAGGCTTCCAAGGCCATCGGCGCGGCCAAATCGCGCGGCGAGGACGCAGCCGCCGAAATGGCCGAAGTGCAGGGACTGAAAGAGGCCTTCCAGAAGCTCGAAGCGGAGGAACGTGAGCACGCCCAAGCGCTGAATACGGCGCTTGCGGCCTATCCCAACACGCCCAACGAAGATGTGCCCGAAGGCGCCGACGAAGCAGCCAACGTCGAGATCAGGCGTTGGGGCGAAAAGCCCGAATTATCGGCCGAGGCCAGACAGCATTTCGAGCTTGGCGAGGCGCTGGGTCTGATGGACTTCGAGCGCGCGGCGAAAATATCGGGCGCGCGTTTCGTCGTGCTCTCAGGCGCGCTCGCCCGATTGGAGCGGGCGCTCGCCGGATTCATGCTCGATCTCCACACCGGGGAATTCGGCTACACCGAAGTGGCGCCGCCAATTCTGGTGCGCGAAAACGCGGCGTTCGGCACCGGCAATCTGCCCAAATTCGCCGAGGATCTGTTCAAAACCGTGGACGATTACTGGCTGATCCCCACCGCCGAGATGCCGCTCACCAATCTGGTTGCCGGAGATATTCTCGAAGAGGCGGATTTGCCGCTTCGCTTCACCGCCTATACGCCCTGTTTCCGCGCCGAGGCGGGAGCCGCCGGCAAGGATACTCGCGGCATGATCCGCCAGCACCAGTTCGGCAAGGTCGAGCTCGTCAGCATCGCCCATCCCGACCGCTCGGACGAAGAGCATGAACGCATGACCGATTGCGCCGAGGAAGTGCTGCGCCGTCTCGATCTTCACTATCGCACCGTGGTGCTGTCCACCGGCGATATGGGCTTTTCGGCGCGCAAAACCTTCGATATCGAAGTTTGGCTGCCGGGCCAGGATACCTTCCGCGAGATTTCGAGCTGTTCGAACTGCGGCGATTTTCAGGCGCGTCGCATGAACGGCCGTTTCCGCCCCGACGGCGCCAAGGGAACCCATTTCGTCCATACTCTGAATGGCTCGGGCCTGGCGGTCGGGCGCACCCTCGTCGCCATTCTGGAAAATTATCAAAATCCCGACGGTTCGATCAGCGTGCCGGAAATTCTGCGTCCGCGCATGGGCGGCATGGAACGGATCGGCTGAACATGAGAATTCTTCTGGTTAATGACGACGGCATTCTGGCGCCGGGGCTAAAGGCGCTGGAGCGCATGGCACGGGTGCTGTCCAAAGATGTGTGGGTGGTGGCGCCCGAGACCGAGCAAAGCGCCGCGTCGCATTCGCTCACGCTTCACCGACCGCTAAGTCTCAGGCGCATATCGGCGCGCCGCTGGGCCGTCAACGGTACGCCCACCGATTGCGTCTACCTCGCCATTCATAAAGTGTTGGAGAGTAAGCCCCCCGATCTGGTGCTGTCGGGGGTCAACCGGGGCGCCAACATCGGCGAGGACGTGACCTACTCCGGCACCATCGCGGCGGCCATGGAGGCCACACTTCTCGGTGTGCCGTCGATCGCTCTCAGCCAGAGATACGAAAGCGGCGATCGCGTTAGATGGAAGACGGCGGAGCACTGGGGCGCCAAGACGGTGCGTGCGCTGCTCAAGGAAGGCTGGCCCGACAATGTCCTGATCAATGTCAATTTTCCCGACTTGCCGTCCGCACGGGTGCGTGGCATCCGCGCCGGCAAACAAGGTGAGCACGATGTTTGGGACGCCTTCGAAGAACGTATCGATCCGCGCGGGCGGACCTATTTCTGGGTTGGCCAGGACCAAATACAGGTCGTCACCGGTACGCCGGGCACGGATTTGCGCGCCATCAATGACGGCTATGTCGCGGTGACGCCGCTGCATTTGGATTTGACCCACCGGCCGACGCTGACACGTTTCCGCAAGGTATTTAATTGAACGGCGACGTCCGCAAGATCCGCCTCCTGATGGAGCTGCGCAAGCAGGGTGTCTCGGACACGGGCGTGCTGTCGGCGATGGAGCGGGTGCCGCGCGAGTTGTTCGTGCCGGAAGCCTTCCAAGATCAGGCTTACGAAAATATCGCGCTGCCCATCGGCGCCGGGCAGACCATCAGCCAGCCGCAAATCGTCGCCGAAATGACGGCGGCGCTGGAATTGGCGCCGCGCCAGAAAGTCTTGGAAGTCGGCACGGGCTCGGGCTATCAGGCGGCGGTGCTGTCGCATCTCTGCCGCCGCCTTTACACCATAGAGCGCCACCGCACCCTGGCCGAGGAAGCCGAGCAACGGTTCGCCGAATTGCGCCTCGGTAATATCGTCGTTCAGGTCGGCGACGGCGGCGAGGGCTGGCCGGTTCAGGCGCCGTTCGACCGTATCATCGTCACCGCCCAAGCTGAAATGCTGCCCGAAACCCTGCTGTCGCAATTGCGCGAGGACGGCGTGATGATTCTCCCCATTGTCGAGAAAGGGCGCGGCCAAAAGGTGGTTCGCCTGCGCCGGACGGCGGCCGGAGTCGAACGCGAAACGCTCATGGACGCCCGCTTCGTACCCCTTTTGAACGGCCTCCCATCGCAAGCCGAAAGCAACTGACATAGGGCGTTCAGCGCCTCGCGCCGAGATGCCATTGATGCCGGGACCGCCGCTCGTTTAGAATCCCCGGCCATGACATCGAACCGGTGTGCGATCTCAAGGACCTTGGCAGCGCTCGCTGTTTCGCTCTTACTGTTGGCCGCCTGCAGCCAGCCGCCCGCGCCGGTGGTTATGGGCAGCGCCGGTGAGCAGAGCACGGCGCCGCCGCCGCGTCCCATCGCCAAACCCGACAATTCAGGCAGCGCAACGGTGCCGTTGCCGCGGACCAAACCCAAGCCTTCACTGCAAGACACGGACGAGGCCCCTGCCGGCGTCGGTACCGTGCGTGTCCAGGCCGGGGATACGGTCTACGCCCTTTCGCGGCGCCATCATGTCGGGGTGCGCGATATCATCCGCGCCAATGGGCTTGCGCCGCCTTACAAACTGGCCATCGGTCAAACCATCCGCTTGCCACGGGCGCGCTACCATACTGTACGTGCCGGCGAAACGCTTTATGGCCTGTCGCAGAATTACGGCGTCGATATGAGCGCCCTGGTGCGTGCCAACGATATTCCCGCACCTTACCGCTTGGTCGTTGGGCAGCGTTTGCGTTTGCCCGGCGCGGCGCCGAAGGCCGTTCAGGAGAAGACGGCGCAAGCCGCCGTACAAGTCGCCTCCGCTCCGGCGAATAAACGCGTGCGCAAAGGCCTCCCCGCCAAGCCGCCGCCGCTCGCC
>PTKB01000002.1 GCA_002937555.1 Alphaproteobacteria bacterium MarineAlpha10_Bin2
ATCGATAAAACGTCTGCTCCGTAATCTGGACTTCCCGGATCGCATCAATCCGAGACATCCTTTGACCAACGAGCACATCAACCTGGCGAAGCTTCGTCAAGATCTCTTCCGGCTTGTGTCTCTTGATTCCCATTCCTTGGTCCTCCTCTACTAACTATAGGGCTGGACCAACTCATTGGGGAAGGATCAGACCCGTCGCCGGAAAGCGATCGGTGGATGGCGTCGCCCTCAAGCGTGCGGCGGGCATCTTCAGCCCGCGGGAGCGCGATATTCTTGCCCAGCTCAACGAGGGCAAATCAAATAAATTGATTGGCCGAACCGACGGTGAAATTCCATTTGCGTAATATCTATGCCAAGCTCGGCGTGAACAACAGAGCGCTCGCCCTCGCTGTCGCCAAGAAATGTGAATTTCTCGGCTGATTGGCGGCAGTAAACGCTTCAGCTTGCCCAGCGCCTTACGCCGGGCCTATCCTTCAAACATTGCAAATCTATCCCTTGCGGACATTGGCTCCAGCTGTGGTGGGTTTATCCTCGGGTCACCACGCTGGAAACAAATAGAAACGGCGGAAACACTCAAGATGCGCGTTGGGGTCGATGTTGGTGGGACGAATACAGACGCCGTGTTGATGGACGGCGAACAAGTTGTCGCTTCTTTCAAGGCGCCGACAACGGCCGATATCGGCGGCGGCATCGTCAACGCCATTCGTACCGTTCTCGCGCAATCAAATGTTATTGCCGAGCATGTCGAGAGCGTGATGATCGGCACCACACAGTTCACCAACGCGTTCGTCGAAGGCCGGCGCTTGGTCGAAGTCGGCATCATTCGCGCTGCCTTGCCGGCGACGCTAAGCGTGAAGCCCCTTCTCGATTTTCCTGAACGGCTGGCCAACGCCGTGGGAGACCACGCTTATCTGGTTCCGGGAGGATACGAGTTTGATGGACGCGAGATATCGCCGCTCGGCGAGAAAGAGGTGGCTGAGGCCGCACGGGATATCAAACGTAAGGGCCTTGGCTCGGTCGCTATTTCCTGCGTTTTCTCTCCGATTAATTCCGACATGGAAAAACGCATGGCGGAAATCGTGCGAAACGAAATTCCGGATGTGGAGTTGACGCTTTCAACCGATATCGGGCGGGTCGGGTTGATCGAGCGCGAAAACGCGGCGATCATGAATGCCTCGCTGGTCGAATTATCGAAGCGGGTGGTGGGCTCATTCCGCGATGCGCTCAAAGATTTAAACATTGAGGCGCCGTTCTTCGTCAGCCAGAACGACGGCACCTTGATGAGCGCCGACTATGTCGAGCGCTATCCCGTTTTGACTTTCGCTTCCGGTCCAACAAACAGCATGCGTGGCGCCGCACGGCTGTCCGGCCAGGAAAACGCCATCGTCGTCGATATCGGCGGAACGACCACCGATGTCGGCGTGCTGGTACATGGCTTCCCGCGGGAATCCGCGGTTTCGGTGGATATCGGCGGCGTGCGCACCAATTTCCGCATGCCGGACATCCTTTCCATCGGCCTCGGCGGCGGCAGTCTGGTGCGCGACGGCGCGGAGGGGCTCACGGTCGGGCCGGATTCGGTTGGCTACGAATTGACCGAGAAGGCGTTGGTGTTCGGCGGCGAAACACTGACTGCCACCGACATCGCGGTGGCAGCCGGCGCGGTGGATATCGGCGACAAGTCCCGCGTTCAACATCTATCCGGCACGCAGATAGAGCAAGGACTGGCCGAAATTCACCGGCTCGTGGAGGACGCTATAGACCGGGTGAAAACCAGTGTGGAGGATGCACCCGTGGTGCTGGTGGGTGGCGGCAGTGTTTTGGTCACGCGCGATCTGCGCGGTGCCAGCGAAGTGAAAATCCCGGATAAATCCCCGGTGGCGAACGCGATTGGCGCCGGCATGGCGCAAGTAGGTGGCGAGATCGATCGCATTTTCTCGTACGAGAGCGAAGGTCGCGATGCATCCCTCACGCGGGCCAAAGAAGAAGCGACAGCGCGCGCTATCGCAGCCGGAGCCACAGCGGACAGTGTGCAGATTCTGGAAGTTGAGGAATTGCCGCTGACATATATGCCGGCCGGCGCTGTGCGGCTCCGTGTCAAGGCTGTGGGCGATCTTGCCATCAGCGCTGGCGGTGACGGTCAATGAAACTTACCCGGGACAATTTGCACGATTTCATCCGCGGTGCGGCAATACTCGGAACCGGCGGCGGCGGTGATCCTTATGTCGGCCGCCTCATGTTGGAACAGGAACTTCGCAAAGGGACCGACATTCAGATTCTCGATCCCGATGACCTTGCCGACGATATATTCGCCATTAATGTCTTTTCCATGGGCGCGCCGACGGTGTTCGTGGAAAAAATTCCGAACGGCCCGGCCACCGTGATCTCCATGCGCAAAGTCGAACAAGTGCTGGGGAGAAAATTCAATGCCATCATGCCGGTCGAGGCGGGCGGGGTAAACGCCACGCTGCCGCTCATCGTCGGCGCCCTGACCGGCTTGCCGGTGATCGATGCCGATGGGATGGGCCGCGCCTTTCCCGAATTGCAAATGGTCACTTACAATGTGTACGGCGTTGATATTTGCCCGCTCGTCACCACCGACGATTTTGGTAATTCGGTGACTTTCGAGACCACCGATGCGGCGCGTTCGGAATGGTTGGCGCGCGGCGTTTGTGTGCGTATGGGCGGCATCAGCCAGGCAGCGGGATATCCGATGACCGCCAAACAGATTAAGGACACGGCGGTCCGCCATACACTCACGCTTTCGGTCGAGATTGGCCAAACCGTGCGCGAAGCCCGCGAGCAACACCGGGATCCGGTCGATGCGCTGCTCGATTACTTCATGAACGCCCGCTATCCGCGCCACGCGGCGATGCTGTTCGACGGCAAAGTGGTCGACGTGCTGCGCGAGACCAAACACGGCTTCACCGTGGGCCGCGTCATGCTGGACGGCATCGAAGACAGCTCCGGCCAATGCGAGGTGACATTCCGCAATGAATTTCTCATCGCCAAGCATGACGGGCGTGTGGTCGCCACGGTGCCGGACCTGATCTGCTGCTTGGACCGCGAAACCGCGGAACCAATCACCACGGAAAGCTTGAAGTACGGCAATCGGGTCAAGGTTGTCGGGATCGCCGCCGCGCCGGTCATGCGGACGCCGGAAGCACTCGAAATATTTGGGCCCAGAGCCTTTAAAATGGAGGAAGACTTCACGCCGCTTGAAGAACTCGCTTGACCCGCGAGTCGCTATCCCGCCCACGCCATGTGACAGCGGCGGAAAAGTACCTGATAATTCAGGTGTTGGCGGCCCGTGGCAACGAATATGGGGAGATGAAGGGCCTTGTCGCTAGCGATTGAGAGCGTCGAATCAGGGAGTTGGAGCAGAGGCGTTCGCCGGCTGTTCGCCGGCAACCGCGTGTGGTTGCTGGTGCTTCCGGCATTCATCTTTTTCCTCATCTTCTTCATCATTCCTGTCGTTTCGCTGTTCTTTATTTCGCTCGACAAGCCGACATTGGGCACAGTCGACGTGCAGCGGCAGTTTGCGCTGAAAAATTTCATCCGATTTTTCAGCCGCTCGCTTTATTACGAGGCGGCCATACGTTCAGCTTCGTCACCGTGTTGGGACGGCTGCGCCCGATGATCGAGCATCTGGCGGAACAATATGGCGTACCGGGGAAAATGGCTTCGGTGCGATCGGTGGATATTCCCGTCCTCGAGTTCGAACAGGACCTCGACCGCACCAAGGCGGCGCTTGCCGAAGTAGCGGTGCGCGCGGTGGAAGAGGATGGCGCCGACGCCATCGTCTTCGGCTGTACGGGCATGCTCGGTTGCGCTGACGCCGGGCGCGCGGGGTTGCTCGCCAAAGGCTATGACATACCTGTCATAGACCCGGTGCCGCTCGCGGTGCGCATGGCCGCCGCATTGATCGAAAGCGGCGTCAGCCACAGCAAGATCACTTATGAAAAGCCGCCGATAAAACCCGTCACCGGTTACGAAATGCCGCCGCTAAACGTGACAAGCGAAGCTGCAGAGTAGCCACGGGAGCGGTGCTTCCGCGCACCGTATTGTTATGCACTAGAGCGAGAACAGCGCGACCCGGCAGGTTCGCGGCGGGTTGCACGCGCCCGGCTGAACTGGGAGACAACAGATGGCACGTATCGTTCGCTTCAATGAAACCGGTGGGCCGGAGGTTCTCAAAATATACGACGAGCCGTTGCAGGAACCGGGAGACGGCGAGGTCCGCCTAAAGGTCGAAGCGATGGGCCTCAATCGGGCCGAAATCATGTTTCGCGACGGTAAATATGCCGCCGATCCGGTTTTTCCGTCACGCATCGGCATCGAGGGCTCGGGAACGATAGATGCGATCGGTTCCGGCGTGAGCGATTTCAAAATCGGCGATAAGGTTGCCGCGATCCCATTCCTGTCCTGGGACAAATGGGGCAATTGGACGGCGGAATCGGTGATGCGTTACGGTATCTATGGGGAGAGTGCGGTGGTACCCGCGTACAGCGTTGCGCACAATCCGGACAATATTTTGATGATCGAGGCAGCGGCGATCTGGTGCCAATACCTGACCGCCTGGGGCGGCGTGATTAATTACGCCAATCTCGCCAGCGACGACATCGCCCTCATTACGGCGGCCAGCAGCAGCGCCGGTTTGGGCGGCCTGCAAATCGCCAATCTCACCGGCGCGACGACCATCGCCGTCACGCGGACGGCGGCTAAGAAACAGTTTCTGCTCGATGCCGGCGCCGACCATGTCGTCGTGACCGACGACGAGGACCTGCGCGAACGCGTCATGGACATCACGGGCGGGCGGGGCTTCAGCGTGGCTTACGATCCGGTGGGTGGAGAATTCATGGCCGATCTTGTCGATGCGGCGCAACCCTGCGGCACGATCGTCAATTACGGCAATCTTCGCACCGAGCCCATTAATGTGCCGATCCTGCCGATGCTGGTGAAACGCCTCGACATCAAGTTTCACAGCCTGTTCGATACCATGCGTCTCTCGCAAGAGCGCGGGCGCGGGATAAAATACGTCATGGATAATGTGGCGTCGGGCGCCCTCAAGGTGATCGTCGACAAGACCTTTACCCTCGAGGAGATTGTCGATGCGCACCGCTACATGGAATCCAACGCGCAAATGGGGAAAATCGTCGTTACCGCCTAAAGCCGATCAGTTTGTGCTAGTTTCGTCGGCAAGCGACGGGAGACATCTGGACAACAACTCGGTTGAAAGGAGAGCGCTATGGCGACAAACGCAGCAACCAACATCAACCTTGAGCAAATGGACGTCGACGCCACGATACATGCGTTCACGTCTCTGTCGGAGCATGCGGAAATCGGCCCGCACATTATGGCCTCTGGCGACGGCATTTACCTGACCGACAACAAGGGCGATACCTATATCGACGCGATGGCCGCGCTGTTCTGTGTGAACGTGGGATACGGCCGCAGTGAGATCGCCGACGCGATTTCCGAACAGGCTCACAAGTTCGCCTTTTTCCACACATTCGCCGGCAATGCGCACGATCAGCAGATCAGACTCGGCGAACGTCTGCTCAGCATCCTGCCCGGTCATATGAGCAAAGTCATGTTTGCCAGTTCCGGCTCGGAAGCAAACGAAGCCAACGTCAAACTGGCGTGGATGTACCAGCATCTAAGAGGCAAACCCGAAAAACGCAAGATCATTGGCCGTGACATGGGCTACCACGGCGTCACGACGATTGCGGCGAGCATGTCCGGGCTGCCGCTCATGCACGAACCGTTCGGCCTACCGTTGCCCGGTTTCCTGCACACCGACAAAGGCCATTATTTCTGGGAGGGCCGGCCTGGTGAATCGGAACGCGACTATTCCAAACGCATGGCCGCCAACCTCGGTGTGCTGATAGAAGCGGAAGGCCCGGAGACGGTCTGCGCGTTCATCGCCGAGCCGGTGATGGGTGCGTCGGCCTGCGTGGCGCCGGCCGAAGGGTATTTCGAAGAGATCCAAAAGGTGCTCAAGAAACACGATGTACTGTTTATCGCCGATGAAGTGATTACCGGGTTCGGCCGGCTGGGCACCTGGTTCGCTTGCGACAAATACGATCTCACCCCCGATTTAATGACCTTGTCCAAGGGCATCACCAGCGCCTATGTGCCACTTTCTGCGTCCGTCATTTCGGAAGAGATGTGGCAGGTATTCGCCGACGATCCCGACAAGACGCTGTTCACGCACGGCCACACGGCGAGCGGACATCCGATTGCCTGCGCCGCGGCCAACGCCAATCTCGATCTCATGGAAGGTGAGGACCTGGTCGGCAATGCGGCCCGGGTCGGCGACTATTTCAAGGCGCAACTGAACGAGAGGCTCGGCGAACATCCGCTAATGGGGGAAATTCGCGGCGATGGGCTCATGCTCGCCATCGAATTGGTGGCGAACAAAGAGACCAAAGAGGAGCTCAATGTTGAATGGGACTGCTCGCATCGTCTGTTCGATCTTTGCCTCGAGGAAAAACTTATCTCGCGCGGCTATTTCGGTCACAACTCATCGTCTTTCGCGCCGCCCCTAAGCATCACCAGGGACGAGGTTGACGAAGTCATCACACGATTTACGCGTGCACTCGACAAACTCACCGATGAGCTCGTTCGCGAAGGTCGCTGGAAGCCGGCCGCGTAAGAAATAGCTAAGACTTCGGCTCGATAGCGACGTCGATTAATCGCGGCGCGCCTGAAGCGAGCGCCTCGCCGAGAGCGGTGACGAGCTCCTCGGGCTCCGTAACCCGCTGGCCGGCGACGCCCATGCCGGCGGCCATCTCGACAAATCCCAGCTCGGGTTCTCGCAAATCCAGTTGCGCATAGGCGCGGTTCGATTCAATGCCGAAACGTTGGCGGTAGATGTCGACATTGTGCTTAAGGATGCGGTACTCGCGATTGGAAAGGATGATGAACACGATCGGTAAATTGTGATGCGCCGCCGTCCAAAGCGCGGTGATGCTGTACATTGCCGACCCATCGCCCGAAATACACACCACAGGGCGGTCCGGATTGGCGAGTTGAACACCGAGTGCGCCGGCCAACCCCTGGCCAATGCCGCCGCCACGGCCGCAAAAATAATCTCCCGGGCCGCTAAAATGAAACGCCCGTGTGAGGTCCGGGCTTGCCGTGATCGCCTCTTCCACGATTACCACGTCATTTGGAACGGCCTCGGCCAACACCGCCATCGCCAGCGCCATCGGCATCGGTCTTCGGTCTTTCTGTCTTTCAAGACGTGCCCGTTGGGAAGTCGATTCCTCCTCCTTGAGTGACATGAGCTGCTGGCAGCGCCGTTCGGCGCTCTTCCGGTCAGAAGCGGATGCCTTTTTCTGCACCGCGTCGGCAATCAGGGAAACGGCCGGCGCCAGACCGCCAACGAGCCCGGCAGTGAGGGCATAGTTTCGGGATAACCGCTCTTGCGATTCCTCGATCTGCAGCACGGCGGCGCCGGGTGGAAACGGCGTGCCCTCAGAAAACCAAATCTCTTCGAAAAACGGACCGCCAATCAGCAAGACGAGATCAGTCTCGCCGAAGGCGGCGGCAATGCTCGCCGCGTCGATCGGCAAGACACCACGCAAATTTGGATGATCACTCGGCACCGCTCTGTGTTGGTGAATTACTTCGAGCCAGATTGGCGCCCCTAGCGCCTCTGCAAGTTCCGCCACCGCATTGCCGGCGCCGGCGCGCGCCACGTCGTCGCCGATCACGATCGCCGGCGCGCCGGCGCTGAGAAGATGTTTGGCGAGGTCTTGGACGGCATCAGGGTCAGCGCCCGGCGCGCGATAATGCGATCCGCCAGAATCCGCCCGATTGGCCGTCTCCTGCTCCATGACGTTGATCGGCAGCGCAACAAACACCGGACCGGCGGGCGGATCATTTGCGATCTTGAAGGCCCGGCGCATAATGTCGGCGCACTCGTCGGCGCGCTCCGCTTGGACACTCCATTTAACCACCGGCGCCGCCATCGCCACCAGGTCGTGACCGAGCAGCGGCGCACGCAAGCGCAGGCGCGTATCCTGCTGGCCCGCGGTCACAATCATCGGGGAGTTCGCCTTTAGAGCGCCATAAAGCATCCCGATCGCGTTGCCGAGACCAGGTGCGACATGGAGATTGACGAATCCGGTACGGCCGCTCGCCTGCGCGTAATAGCTCGCCGCGCCGATCGACACCCCCTCATGTAGAGAGAGAATATAAGACAACGTCGGATAAGCGCTGAGATTGTCGGTCAGCGGGCCTTCGGTCGTTCCCGGATTGCCGTACACGAACTCGACGCCGTGGGCCACGAGACTATCCAATACGACATCACGTCCGAGCATACGGCTGTTCCATTCCCGTTTGGCACGCATCGAATCAGTCGAGGCGTTCACCGACTGTAGGCATTGTGACCCGACGTTGAAAGTACGCCCCCGGGCAATCGATTGCTGCGATAATTCCCGGCAATTACTATGAGTCCGTAATAACGTAGCTCGGGGAGGATTTTATGGCTTGGCAAATGGAGAGGCTGCTCCTAGAGGCGTGCAGTTGCAGATTGGCTTGGCCATCTCAGCAGCCATGTCACCGACCTTTGAGTGGCGATCGCGTACGACTTGTGGGAGGAACTCGAGCGTGGAGACGAATTTCTCTCTACCGGCCAGTTGATCCGAGATAGTGGCGACGCGGGCCATGTCGAATACCGTCAGCGCAGCCAATATGCCCTGCATATCACTGAGATTCGCCAGCATGCCCTGCCATACCGGTTTCGCCGCATGCATCTTCTCGGCCTGGGCCGTTCCGGCAAGAGCCGGCACCAAACCAAAAGCCAGAACAATGGCCACCGCAATAAATTTTTTCATCTCACCCTCCGTTTATCCGTATTGTTTGTTCGATACCGAATTACGATCCGGGACAAGAGCGCAAATCGGCGGATACCCTCCGTTCAAAGACCCGGCAATCGCCTCAGATCGCAATGTGTCTATGCACGCAGACTCTGGAGTGTATACCGAAGTTTATTGATCCGGTTTTCACGGTTCGTTGAGCACCGGATGATTGGGCCCGCCAGCTACATTCCCGCAATCGCTTCGAGCGCGTTCCAGTCAACGAATCCGCTACCGTCGGGATTGAGCGGTTGGACGCAAACATGGTTTGCGCCGGCATCGAAATGGGCCTGAAGCCTGGCGCGGACATCCGCCGCGCTGCCGTAAGCAACCATCGCATCAAGGAATCGGTCGCTGCCGCGGCCCGACAGCTCCTCTTCCGTAAAGCCCAAGCTAAGCCAATTGTTACGATAGTTTGGCCAGGGCAAGTAAAGCGATAGGACGTTCGCGGCAATTTCACGGGCTTTTGCGGCGTCGGTGGTGAGGCAGATTTTCTGCTCAACACAGAGCCACGCATCGGGCCCGAGGATATCCCTGGCCCGCGCCGTGTGCTCCGGCGTGACAAGGTAGGGATGCGCGCCCTTGGTTCGATCGCGGGAGAGCGCCAGCATATTGGGGCCGAGGGCGGCAAGGACGATATTTCGATCCGGTGCGTTAATACTTAGCTCCGCTGCCTCCATGGCGTCGAGATAAGCGCGCATGGTGGTAACCGGCTTGCCGTAGGTATGGCCGCGAAAGCCCTCCACGATGGGAACGTGCGAGACACCTAGTCCCAAAATGAACCGGTCGCCGTACATTGTGTTCAACGTGTTGTGACCGGCCATAGCGGTGATAGCGTCCCGCGCATAAATGTTGGCGATTCCGCTCGCCACACGCAGTTTGTTCGTCTCGGAGAGGACGAAGCCGGCGAAACAGAACGTCTCGAAGCCGACCGCCTCCGGATACCACAGCGCGTCATAATCCAGGCGTTCTGCACCTTGTGCAAGTTCGACGACCCCTTGAGTTGAAAGCGCGTCGGGGAAAAACCACACGCCCAGCCTGCCAATTTCCCTCATTTTCCTAACTTGCCTCCTTACAGGTTTGGCGCGCGGCGCTAGCGCCTACTTGACGAGCGCCCGCGGTGGATGTTTGGCGCCGCGATAGAGTACTGAAGCTTGCACTTCAACCTTGCGCCGCCAGGCGACAATCGCCGCTTCGCTCATTTCCGCCTCCGGTCGCGGATCTTCATCAAAATTGTGAAACCTATCCTGTCCGCGCACCAGCATGGCCGATTCTCGAGGATTATTCTGAGAAGCGTGGGTAGGAACATATTCGACCAAGAAGATAATTCGCCGGTCTGCTGTTTGGTTGGGGCCAGAGCTATGGCAAATCGCATTGTTGAAAAACACCATATCTCCGGCAGCCATCGGCAGGCTCACCGCCCCTGTGGTATCGAGTTCGGCCGTGATCTCCTGCTCGCGGGTGAGAAGACTCTCGGTGCCGAATTTCTCGGCGTGAGGCAATGTTGGGCCCTTGTGGGAGCCTGGAATTACGCGCAACGGACCGGCCGCCTCTGAACAATCTGAAAGCGCCACGGCCGCGATGACGGAGATCGGTTTGATGTCGCAATAGGCTGTGTCCTGGTGCCAACCGGCATAAGTCTTGGTGTGCGGCTCTTTTAGACGTAGCGAAACGCCCCAGCACAAAATGTTTGGCCCCAACACTTCCACTATCGGATCGATGATTCCCGGCAACCGGGTCATTTCGTCGATCCAGGGACAAAGCAGCGAAGCACCCTGATCGAGCATATGGAAATGCTCTGGCCATCGAAATTCGAATTGTTCGAGCCGCTTGCGGTACGCCAGTGCTTGGGCGGAGTTCATAACCGGAACTGGTACGTGGTAGCCGTCGGTATGGAAGTTCGCCACGTCCGTCTCGGTCAACACCTTCGGCATCGGGACTGTCTCCGGTCGGAATTCAACGGCCGGCGCCATGATCCTCTCTCCAAAATCCTGACGCAAGGAATTTTCGCCAGACCCTTGCGCGCCTAAAGCGTCATCGCAAGCTGCTACGGTCGCGAAAGAGCATGTCAGCGAATTATGATGCGGTGCCTGTTGGATGACCTATTTCGGTGCAAGGCTCCGTCGAAACCAAGTCGTTTGGCGATACTTCGGCTAAGAGAAGCGTAACGCGGCGGTTAGCGGCGAAGCGCGTACCGTCGGCGGTGAGGGTTTCGGGCAGCGTTTCGCCTCTCGGCCCAAGCCACAGCTTGGTAGCGGAAACACCACCCGCGATGAGCCGGCGCCAAACGGTCTCAGCGCGTCGCAGGGAGAGGCCAAGATTGTAATCCGACGTGCCGATACTGTCCGCATGGCCTTCGATAAAGACCTCGGTCACACTTGGCTCGCGCGCTAGCCGCGCGCCGGCGTCGATGGCAATCTTACCGGGACCGTCCAAAGCCGCTATTATGAGTGAACGGTACCTTGATAAGAATACCAGCCCGTCCGGCGTCCGTTGTGGCGGCTGATCGGGTCACGCTTTCAGCCTGACTTTCATTTTCGCAGATGCCGTCATCCTCGTCAGCGGTGTGGTCATAACCGGGCGCTTCCGCATTGCCGGCGTTCATCACATCCGCGGTACGCGAAGTCACAATCGCGCTGACCGTAATTTGTTGTGCATGCCATGAATCGAGCGCCGCCTCGAACGCGGCGCGGCACTGTTTGATGTGAGAGACTTGCCAGCCTTCTTCGAGCTGTTCCACCCAGCAATCAAATGAAGATTGCGCGGTGGCCGCCTGGGCCGGGTCCGTTAGAGCGAAGCCTTGCTTGAAAGCGGTGATGAGACGGGCGCGGGCGTGGCTGAGGCGAGGTACGTGCGTCGCCGGAAGATGCCAATCGGCGAGCGATTCAGGCGGCGGCGGGATTCCCTCGGAAGCGGCCAGGGCTTTTCGCGCATATCTAAAGGCGTCGGGCCAGTCATACATCTGCTCCACTTCAAAGATGCTATGTTCGCGGTAATTCTTGGCCAGCAGGATGGAAAAATCTTCTCCTTCAAGGACAAGTTTGCGAGCGGAATCTATATCTGCCGAACAGGCGGAAATAAACACGCCGAAAGCCAAAGTCCGCGCACCGACAAGTACCTTACCAACCAACATCCGTTCCCCCATTGGCCTCAGCTGATCACAATGGCGGATCGTAGGAGAGCAATGCGGCAGGATTCGGGCTTATTCGTGGCAAATATTGGGCGAAACAGTACCGCTTCCAACCGTTGCAATTTCACAACCGTCGGAACGGATGCGCGCGCAAACAGATATTATTCGGGTTTCAGGATATTCGAGATCGTTTCGGCCAACTGGCGCCGACGGAACGGCTTTCGAATGAGCGGCAAGTTGGCGCCGAATGACGGCCTTGCGCCGATGAATTCTTCGTTATATCCGGATGTCAGCAATATCGGCAGTTCCGGCCGGCGGTCCCGAGCCCGTTCTGCCAACTGCAGGCCGCTCATCCCGCCGGGCATGACGACATCGGTGAAAAGCAGATCAATATGTTGGTCGCTATTGAGGACTTCGAGCGCGGACGGACCATCTGTCGCAGAGATTACGCGATAATTCAGATCCTCCAGCGTCGCGTTCACCAACGCCCTGACATCCTCGTCATCTTCGACCACCAAAATGATGACCCCATTTTCTTCGTACAAAGAGTTGCCTTTCCATCCGTGTCATCGGCCAAAACAGCTGTGCGATCGCCTCCGACAAACTCCCGTCAATCAGGCCGGAACCGAATTGTCGTTCGGCGCCTGGAAAACTACCTCAGTAAATTGTGCTATTACCGCGCTACTGCGCGGCGTACTGATACGAAACAACCAAGAATAACCGCACTTGATGTAACCGAGCGATTGCACATTAGGTTAGTGGCACAGGGGTTTTCGGAATATTTCGAAATGTTTACCGTCATCAATTTATATTACTCAATATTTAATCCCCACAAAATATTCCCAAATGCTCATTGAGGCTGTTCGTGAAGACAATGATCATCGCAAAGCACGATTTGTAACTGGCCCATGTCAATTATGATCGATCGTTCAGGAGGATATAGATGCCCAGTGGAACAAGCGATTTGAAAAGCGGAACCGACAGTGAAGGGTTACCCGGCCTGCGAGGTGCCGAACATATCGGCTTCACGGTGCCCAACATGGAAGAGGCCGTGCGGTTCTTTCGTGATGTGCTCGGCTGCAAGGAATATTACGATCTAGGTGAATTCGGCGTGGAAGAAGGGGACTGGATGCGGCAAAACCTCAATGTCCATCCGCGCGCCAAAATCAAAACAATGCGCATGTTGCGTTGTGGACATGGCAGCAATATCGAACTCTTTGAGTATGAGTCACCCGACAAGAAAGACGAGTTGCCACGCAACACTGACAACGGCGGCCATCACATCGCCTTTTACGTCGACGACATTCATGCTGCGGTGGCGCATTTACACAATCACGACATCACCGTATGCGGCGAACCGAAATTAATGGAGGGCAATGCCGAAGGTGGCGAATGGTGGTGCTATTTTGTCTCTCCCTGGGGGATGCAATTCGAGTTGGTGAGCTACCCGAATGGCAAGGACTATGAAAAAGAATTCCCCGACAAGCTGTGGAACCCCCTCCACCCGGCCGAATAAGGAAGTGGGCTCGGACACAGCAGCGCCAAATTCCCGTGACCGGCTGACACAACTCAAATCCGCGCTCAAGAAGACCGGTCTCGTTATTCTTGCCGCATTTCACACCGTTCCGGACGAAAACATCCCCCTTCCTGGCGCCAAGGGAAGTTCGGCAACGATCGTCCTTGCTGGCAATGGCGGTGGATCAATGTGGCAGTATTTTGTGTCGTCCCGCCCCGACGGCGTGCATCCGCTGGATAAGTGGAGCACGGAAATATTTCAGACACTGGCAACACGCTTCGGTGCGCACGCCGTCTTACCGCATGAGGGCCCGCCTTACTTCCCTTTCCAACGCTGGGCACTGAACAGTGGCCAGGCTCATACCTCGCCGATCGGCATTCTCATCCACCCAGAATATGGTTTGTGGCATAGCTATCGCGGCGCCTTGATATTTCCCCAGAGACTGATCTTGCCGCCGGCGCGCGAAACTGCTTCGCCGTGCAGTTCATGTGAAGGGAGACCATGTCTCAGCAATTGCCCGGTAGAAGCTTTTCGACCCGAATTTTACAATCTAAAACGCTGTGTCGCCCACATCCACGAACCGGAAGGCCGTGACTGCCGGATGACGGGCTGCCGCGCTCGGCGCGCATGCCCGGTTGGCCGGGAACATGTTTACGCGCCGGCACAAGCCGAATTTCACATGGCGGCGTTTATGGAAAAGCACAGCAAAAATTGAAATGCCGGCGGATCATGCTCACCGGCTTCGTATTCAGATTGGTTCGCGGAGCTGAGTGTCTTTCAATTTACGCGGTGTCGGGTGACCAATCGCCAAACCGCGATCCACCCGCAGTGCGCATCGCCCTGAGCTTTGGTCGGGACCGCCGCGACACGATATTTTACCGAGCGGCCATCCGGCGCCCGGAAGGCGCCGTCATTGAAAGCGGGTTTGATCTCGAATCGTAACTCATTGCCCAATTCGGTCATCATACCGACCACAACGCCTGCATGCCGCCGGTTATTGCTGTTCGTTTCGCCGGACGATGTCAGACGGGCTTCGAATTCACCACCCAGGAATTCGACGCTGGCCGTGCGGCGGGCGCCGCTCACCGTTCCCCAAGCGCAATATTTTTTGACCTCCGGAGGAAGCGAGTTCAGCAACTGCTCCGAGCTCATGAGGTTTTCTCCGGCATGCATCTCCTCATCCCACGCCTCTATGAGCAGGCCGGTCTTCCGGAGCTCCTTCGTATCTACCAGGGAAATGCTCATCTAATATTTGTTCTATCGCTGATGATTGCGAGTCCGTGATCAGAAATACGCGTTACCAGATTCAATCTATGTGATCGCAGTCACAGGTGCAGCGAGAAATAAGATCGCGGCGCCCGAACCGAGGCGCGTCAAGCGCCGGCGTCAGGTCAGGCGCGCATACAACTCCTGCACCACGGAGTGAAGCAATTCGGTGCGCACCATCATGAAGGCATTTGCCGTGTCTTCATTGCCGCTGTTCCGAAAGGCGTTTTCCTGAGCCAGAAGTTCTTGTTCCTCGAGCTTAACCAGGGCGCTCAACACCAAGCCGGGTTCCGTCGCTTGTGCCTCATTCCGCGTTTGGCGGTGAAAGCGCGTTTCAATTTTCTTTTCCAGCGCTTCGATAAGCTGAATTCCAAATTCCGGATCGGCCATTTTTCGGCGCTCCTCAGGTTCCCCGCCAGGAATCGAAATGAATCCACTAGAGTAACCGTCAGATGTTAATACTATGTTAGGAAAGGATATAATGGAGCGGGTTGAACAGAGCCTACCGAGACACAATCTGATATTCTATGGTTCCTCTGGCACCCGAACTGAAAGGCAAAGATGATGAAATTTGCCAGACCTCTAGGTTGGGCCGGCATCGTTTGCGGTTTGATCGGGATGATTTACACCTTCTACCATGATGCAACTTGGAATAGGTATGATGGATAGGTAATTTTGGGTTGGAAGTCTGATCTCGCAGTCGCGCTTGGCGTCGTTGCCATTTTCGTCGGCGCCAATCTCCTCATTGTGGCGGCGCGGCAACGCGGTGGCTGAAAATTTCAAGGCGAAATAAAAAGATGTGGCGTCGATGCGTCTATGGCTGCGATATGGGCCTGAATTGGCAAAATATGGTTGCCGTTTCGGGTCTACTGTTGATTCTCACCGCTTGTGCATCGCCGCCCACCAGCGAAATCCGTAAAGCGTTCACTTTGCCGGTTCTGACCATGGCCGAATTACATCAGCTCGTCGACGAGACGATTGAGGCGCAAGGCGACGAATCGGCGCAACCGCTCGCCATTGCACGCGTTCTTTGCGGCGTCAAAGGATACCACCCGGACGGTGCGAAATTCGCCGATTGCCGCGCCCGCCTGGTCAACGCCGTCATCGCCAAACCGGAAGTACTCGCCCAGGCCCGGGCTCTGGCGCGCATCGCGAAATCCTACGCGGCGGTACGCGTACCGAAAAAGCCCAATACGGACGGAATGGTTACGAAAAGTGGCCGTCCACCGCCTTGTTACGATCTGTCCTCTGCCAAGCTCATCGTTTGCGAAGATATTTGAGGCCGGCGAATTGGTTTGAGCGCGGGAAAGACGATCTCTAAGTTCGCACAAATCCTAAGTCTCGCCGTCGGGGCTGCCGTCGGCGGCTGTGCCCTGCTGGCGCCGCTGCCGCCCGAGAGCGACCTCGATACCCGTCTCGCCGCCTTTCCGACGTCGGGATTGCCCCTCGGGGACGATGTCGTCATCCATTGGAACCAGCAGCAGGTTCCTTTCCTGTTTGCCGAAAGTGACTCGGATGCAGCGTTTGCGCTCGGCTTGATACATGCTCATCTCAGGCTCGGCCAAATGGAACTGATGCGCCACATTAGTCAGGGCCGCATTTCGGAACTGGCCGGCCTCTATACGGCCGATATCGACCACACGCTACGAATTCTAAATTTCGGTCGTGCCGCGCATGATATCGAAGCGGGCTTCCCACCGGAGACGCGCGATTGGCTGGAACGTTTCGTCGCCGGTATCAATCATTATCAAAGCGGCATGACCAGGCTCCCGCACGAGTTCCGCGTATTCGGTATCGACCGGCAACCGTGGAGCGTTGTCGATATTATTACCATCGGCCGTCTGGCCGCGAGCGACGTAAATTGGCTGATGTGGTTCAGCTTGTGGGAGCTACGGAACCGCCCCGACTGGCCACAATTGTGGACGGCCTTGTTGCGCGAGGGCGGTAATGCCATGACCGCTTCCATGGCCGCCGACGGGGAAGAGCAGCTCGCCCTGATGAACGAGTTGTTGGGTGGCATGAGCCGTTCCGGCAGCAATTCGGTGGCGGTCTCGCCAGGGCGCTCGAAAAACGGCCACGCCCTGATCGCCAGCGACCCCCATCTCGGTTTCATGCTGCCCAATTTGTGGCTTCTAGCAGGCGTCAAGTCGCCGTCCTATCACATGGCTGGGATGATGATTCCGGGCTTGCCTTTTGTCGCCGTGGGGCGAAATCGGGATATCGCATGGGGTGGCACGAACCTCCGCGCCGCCAGCAGCGACTTGTTCGACGTATCCGGGCTGGCGACCTCAGACATCGTCTCGCGCGAAGAGAAAATCGGCGTGCGCTGGTGGTTCGACCATAAAGTGACCGTGCGCGATAGCCCATTTGGCCCGATTATTTCCGATTCTCCCTTATTGGAAAGCGCCGAGGACGAAGCCATCGCCATTCGTTGGATGGGCCACGAAGCCACTGACGAATTTTCCGCCATGCTACAAGCCAACCGGGCGAGCAACTGGGACCAGTTCCATGCTGCTTTCGAAAAATTTGCGGTTTCCGCGCAAAACATGATCTACGCCGACGCCATGGGCAATATCGGCCACCTCATGGCGGCGCAGTTACCGGCGCGCGACACCATGCCGCCGCCGATGGTTCACGCGCCGGCAACCGGTGCGCCGGCGTGGGAAAAGATTGTCGACGTCCGGTCCCTGCCGTTCAGACTCAATCCCGAAGCCGGCTATCTCGTTTCCGCCAACAACCGGCCCAGACCGTCGGACGTGCCGATCGGGTACTTTTTTTCGCCTGAAGACCGCGTCACACGCCTCACATCACTTCTGGAAGGGCAGCCCGACATCACGTCAGAAAATTTGCGCGCACTGCAAACCGACGTATTGGAACCCGCTGCTGCGGCGATTAGCCAAGCGTTCGCGGAAGCGGCAGCGCGGCTCGGCCTGGAGAGCGGATTAAGTCCCGCGGCGCGCACCGTGTTGGCGTCAATCGAAAATTGGAACGGCGAGTACGCCGCTGATTCCCCGGCGCCGGTGGCGTTCGAAGCCACCTTCTATAATTTCCTGCAGCGGTTCTATGCGTCGCGTCTGGGAGAAGATGCCATGCGGGCCTTCACATCGGCTGCCGATATCGGCATGGCGGTGCCGCGCGACATTGCCGAATCCGATGACGAGGTACTCTCGAAAGCGCTGGCCGGCGCACTCAACGACGCGGTCCCGACGGTGGCGAAATTCAGCTCCTGGGGAGACATGCATCATTTGCGATTGCGCCATCCCCTGGGCGCGCTTCCCATCATCGGCGGGCGGTTTACGTTCGCCGAATTTGCGAGCGGCGGATCCCGGCAGACCGTGATGAAAACCAACCATGCGCCGACCGACGAAGAGCATCGTGCCGCCTATGGCTCGCAAGCGCGTCATATTTCCGACATGTCGGATCTGGACGAGAACTATTTCGTTCTTCTCGGCGGTCAGGACGGTTGGCTGAACAGCACCACTTTTATAGATCAGGTCAAAATGTGGCGGGCCGGAGAATATATCCGCATTCCGTTGCGCCCCGAAAGCGTGCGTGAATCTTTCCCCAGGCGCATGACCCTTAAGCCCAATTAAGGCGTCGGCGGAAAATTCCGTCTCCAGTGGCGAGCGATATCGATGCCGCGGCAGAGCCAGACATCGTCATGGCTTTCGACATGCTCGACAAACTTCTTGAGCGCCTGAAAGCGGCCCGGCCGCCCGACTAGGCGGCAATGAAGACCGATATTCATCAGCCGGGGTGATTGTGCGCCCTCTTCGTAGAGGACATCGAAACTGTCGCGCAAATAAGCGAAAAACGGTTCTCCCCAGTTAAATCCCGGCGTCGTGGTAAAGCGGTGATCATTGATATCCGCAGTATAAGGAATGACAAGCTGCCGTTTGCCATCCGCCGCCAGCCAATAGGGCAGTTCGTCGGCATAGGTGTCTTGGCTGTATTCGAATCCGCCCTCTTCTGCGATCAGGCGAAGCGTGTTTTCGCTGCGCCGTCCGAGAAAATGCCCGAGCGGCCGTGTTCCTGTCACCTCGGTATGCAACTCGATGGTTTTCTTAATGTGCTCGCGTTCCTCCGCTTCCGGCATGCCATGATGGTCGATCCAGCGATAGCCGTGGCTGGCAATCTCCCAATCGGCTTCAAGCATGGCGGCAACCGCGTCCGGGTTTCGCGACAACGCCATGGCCACGCCGAAAACGGTGATCGGTACGTTACGCGAAGTGAACAGCCGATGCAGCCGCCAAAATCCAACTCGGCTGCCATACTCATACTGCGATTCGACGGGAAGATAGCGCTCTCCTTGGCGCGGCGGCACAAAACCGAATTCCGTCAGCAAGGACTCGGAAGCTGGGTCGCCGTGCAGAATATTATTCTCGGCGCCTTCTTCATAATTGATCACGAATTGGACCGCGATTCGCGCGCCATTCGGCCATTTTGGATGCGGCGGGTTGCGCCCATATCCGATCATGTCGCGTGGATAACTTTCGCTCACGCCGCGCTCCTTCTGGCCGCCCGGGCTTGCTATTCGTTGGCGCCTTCATAGCGCGCGAAGCGGACATCGCAGGTTATGCCGTGCGCCAACATGCCCTCCACCTCGCATTGGCGCGCCAGCACCGGCGCGATGGCCCGGCTGGCTGCCGGTTTGAGCCGCTGGTAAGTCACGGTTTTTATGAACTTCCCCACCCACAGCCCACCGGTATAGCGCGATGCGCCGCTGGTCGGCAGTGTGTGGTTGGTGCCGATGCCTTTGTCGCCGTATGCAACGGTCGCCTCTTCGCCGACGAACAAACTGCCGTAATTTTTCAAGCGCGATAGATATTCATCATCGCTGCCGGTCATAAGCTCGAGATGTTCGGGCGCATATTCATCGCTCAGGCGGATCGCCTCGTCGATATCCGAAACCACCGCAATTTCTCCGTGATCGCGCCATGCCGGCCCCGCGACTTCCTTGGTCGGCAGGGTTTTCAATTGCGCCTCGACATGCGTCAGGGCCGCCTCGGCGACGCGCCGCGACGTGGTGACGAGCCAGGCCGGGCTGTCGGGGCCGTGTTCCGCCTGACCGAGCAAATCGGTCGCCACAAGTTCGGGGTCCGCCGTGTCGTCGGCGATAATCAGGATTTCCGTCGGGCCGGCGAGCAAGTCAATGCCGACGGTGCCGTAAAGCTGACGCTTGGCTTCGGCCACATAAGCGTTTCCCGGCCCGGTGATCAGATCGACCGCGCGCATGCCGACACAGCCGTAAGCCATCGCCGCCATCGCTTGAATGCCGCCCAGAGCATAGATTTCATCGGCGCCCGCTTTGTGCAGCGCGTAGAGAGTCGGTGCGTACATTTCCTTGCCGTCGCGCGGCGGGGCACAGCCGATGATGTGTTCAACGCCTGCCGCGCGCGCCACGCCGACGCTCATGCTCGCCGCTGCCACCAGGGGGTATTTACCGCCCGGGATGTAACAGCCGACATTGCTGACGGGAATCTGTTTTTGCCCGAGCAGAATGCCGGGTTCGGTTTCGCACTCGAACTCGGTTAGCGTTTCGAGTTGGCGTTGCGCGAACTGCGTGATTTGGCGATGGCAAAATTCGAAATCTTCCTTGAACGTCTCGGGCAGCCATGCTTCTGCGGCGGCAATCTGATCTTCGGTGACGCGGAATTCTCCGCCCTGCCACTTGTCCAATTCCGACGCATAGCGCGCCACCGCAGCATCGCCATTTTCCTTGATGTCGGCCAGCATGCGGCGTGCGGTTTCCTCGACCGCAGTCATATCCTCGGCTTTTTGGGACGGGGCTTTCTTGATGTACTCGGCCATATTTCGCTCGTTAAGTTGCGGTTCGTGATTAGGTGAAGGAATCGGTATTGTCGCGTGCGAAAACTTCGAAGCTGCGCGGCGGCCGGCCGACAACCCGGTCGACCACATCGGTGACCGGCGCGCCAAAGCCATCGATAAACATTTGGTCGATTTCGATCAACGCATCGGCCAGCGACGCCGGCAATCCGGCATCGACCAAGGCCTTATGCGAGGCATCCATCGATACCGATTCGAAGCGCACGGTTTTATTTAAGATACGAGACAGAATTTCCGCGCATTCGCCGTAGGAATAGGCGCGTGGCCCGGTGATCTCATAAGTCTGTTCTTCATGGCCATCCTCGGTGAGCGCCGCCACCGTCACCGCAGCCACATCGACGACATCGACGAGAGCCACACGTGATTCGCCAATCGCCGCGTAAAACACGCCATCATTCTTGATAAATGGCGCGAATCGGCGAAAATTTTGCATAAACGCGTTCGGCCATAGATTGGTATAGGCAAAACCTTCGCGTTCGATGCGCTGCTCGATCTCGCCATGCCAACGCCGAATCTTGGTCGGCGCGTCGGGCGCCGAGCCGATGGCTGACATCTTGACGATATGGCGGATGCCGGCGCGCTTGGCTGCCGCGACGGCATTCAATTCGAGGCTGACCATTTTCTCTGCGAATGCACAAAGAAGAGAAAGGCGTTCAATCCCGTCAAAGGCTGCTGCCAGGGTTTCGGGCGCGGCAAAATCGCCCGCCACATAGTCCAGGTCCGGCCCCAATATTGTTTTGGCACGTTCGATATCCCGCGTCATGACGCGGAACGGCGCACCCTTTTCAAGCAGTTGACGAACCGTCTCCTGCCCTGTCGTTCCGGTTGCCCCGGTCAGTAATATCATCTCACCCTCCCCGCCCGGCATAGGCAAAGACTTGCCGTTCATTTTGATTGGTATTATTTGGCATGATTGCAGCGCTTCGCGCCGCTTCTGTCCAGCAGGAAAGACGCCTGACCCGGAATTTGCCCAATATTTTCATGTTTTTGCGCATCGTCGCATGGCGAGGGAGAAGGTATGATCCATGCTGAACACACATCGCACTGCCATCAATAAACCCAATTAACCGCATGTCATTCGACCAAATTGCCATTTTAGCCCTGATCGGCGGAATTCTCGCCCTCTTCATATGGGGGCGCTGGCGCTATGACCTGATCGCCTTCACGGCGCTCCTCGTGGCGGTGGTGATTGGTTTGGTGGAACCGGTCGAGGCATTTCTCGGCTTCGGCCATCCGGCTGTCGTCACCGTGGCGGCTGTTCTAATCATCAGCCGAGCGCTCTCCAATTCGGGCCTGATTGACATGTTGGCCAAGGGTCTGGACCCGGCGGCGGAGCGCAACGAATCTCTTCACATAGGCTTTGTCGGTGGAATTTCGGCATTGCTTTCGGCCTTTATCAATAATGTTGGCGCTCTGGCCCTCCTCATGCCGGTGGCGCTGAAATCCGCGGCCAAAGCCAAACGGACGCCCGGATTCATTCTCATGCCGCTAGCTTTCGCCTCGATCCTAGGCGGCACCATCACCCTGATCGGGACGCCGCCCAACATCATCATCGCGAATTATCGGGCGCGAAATGGCGGCGAGGCATTTTCTATGTTTGATTTCACTCCGGTGGGCGCGGTGGTGGCGCTTGCCGGTCTGATCTTCGTCGCCTTTCTCGGCTGGCGGCTTATTCCCGCGGCACGGCGTGCCAAGAGCGGCGATGAATCGCTGTTTGAAATCGAGGCGTATGTCACCGAGCTCCGAGTCCCCGAGGAGTCAGCACTGCAAGGAAAAGGCCGGCGCCAGGTCGAGACCGAGTTCGAAAAGCATGAGGTCGAGTTTGTCGGGCTTATTCGCGAACATCAGCGCATTCACAGCGCTACCTGGCGCGGCCGGATATCGGGCGGCGACATCCTCGTATTGGAAGCGGCGCCCGAGGGCATCGACAAGGTGGTGAATGCCTACGGCCTGGAATTGGTCGGCTCCGGCGCCGAGGTCAGCGATGACTTAAAGTCCGATGATTTGGCTCTGGTGGAAGCGGTCGTCTCCCCCGCCGGGATGATCGAAAACAGAACCGCCAGCGGCGTTCGCCTGCGCGGACGCTTCGGCGTCAATCTGTTGGCCGTTTCACGGCAAGGGCGGCCGATTCGGACGCGCCTGCATACGATGCGTCTCAGAGCCGGCGATGTTCTCTTGCTTCAGGGGCCGGTCGACCAAATGCCGACTATCCTGAACGATATTGGCTGTCTGCCTTTGGCTGAGCGCGGCTTGCGCATCGGCCGTCCAGAACGCGCCTGGCTTTCCCTCGCCGTATTCGTGGCTGCCATCATTTTCATGTCGCTCGGTCTTGTGGCGGCGCCGATCGCGCTCGGCCTCGCGGCCATGGCCATGCTGTTCCTCAACGTGGCGTCCTTGCGCGAAGCTTACGACAGTATCAATTGGCCCGTGATCATCTTGCTGGGTGCGATGATCCCTATCGGCGGGGCGTTGGAGACAACGGGCGCCACCGATCTGATCACGGAGTCCATTCTCGGTATCGGCGACGGCATATCGCCGATATTGGTGCTGACCATCCTGCTGATCGTCACCATGACGCTTTCTGATATCGTCAACAACGCAGCAACCGCCGTTATCATGGCGCCCATCGCGCTTGGCCTGGCGGAGCGCCTTCAGGTCAATGCAGATGCATTTCTGATGGCAGTAGCGATTGGCGCATCCTGTGCCTTTCTCACGCCCATCGGCCATCAGAACAACACCCTCATTCTCGGCCCGGGCGGCTATCGCTTCGGCGATTATTGGCGCATGGGATTGCCGCTCGAGATTCTCATTGTCGCGGTCTCGATCCCAATGATCTTGTGGGTTTGGCCGCTGGGTTGATGGCGGCGCGGGGCGCTAGGACCCGGGCTCGGCCTCGTCTTTATAATCCTCGAACTTTCCGCCGGCGCTGCGTGGTATTTCGTCGTGGTAGCTGAAAGTGACGGCAAAGGAATGGCGGAAACGCTGTTGCAAAATTTTCGTTAATTGCCCCGCCTCGGCATCGGTCAGTCTTCGTGTTGCTACCAGTTTCATTTCCAATGCTTCACTGGCACTGCGCAGGATTTGAAATTGGCGGATCATGTCGAAGCCGGTGAGCAGGTCCTGGAAGCTGGCGTAAAATTCATCGCCATTTGGCAGCCTGACCATGCTGCGTGTGCGCCCCATAATGCGGCGGAGAACCGGCAAGGTACGCCCGCAGGAACAGCGTCCCACCTCGGCGAAGTCACCGATCGAGTAGCGCAACAGCGGCATTGCAAAATTATGAAGCGGCGTGATCACGACCGCACCCACCTCCCCAGGCTGGCAAGCATTGCCGTTCTCATCCAGCACCTCGACAAAGACGGACTCGGACTGAATATGCAAATTTTCGCTTTCAGGGCATTGCAAAGCGATATAGCCAACCTCAGCGCCGCTATAGACATCGACCACCGGCACGCCCAATACTTCACGGCAGATCCTGCGCACTTCGGGCCGCAATAAGTCAGATACCGTATGAACCTGCTTTAGCCGTGGAAAGCGAATTCTGTTGCGTTCGCAATAAATTGCAATCGCCTGAACATTGCCTGGATAAGTCAGTAGATAATCGGGATCAAAGCGTTGTAACCACTCGACCTGATCTTGAATTCGCGTACCGATGTTTAACAAAGCGCTCTCACCGGTAACAAAGGTGAGCGCTTCCATGCTGCCCCAATTTTCGAAAACTTTCCCTTCCGGGTAATTGGCCTCGTTTCCGCTCAACGGACGAATGCTGGCAAGTTTCAGTTTCGGATCGCGGTGCCATAAATGATCACGCGCGGTAAACGCGTTCCAGAGAGTTTCGGTCAACTCGGTCTTGATCACTTTGATCGGCATGCCGGTCGAGCCCGATGTAAAGACCGAACCGCTCTTTCCGTGCAATTTCGGTACTTCCGCGCTGAGAAGTTTGTCGCCGAGTTCTTGAACTTCAGCGCGCGTAAGAATGGGAATGCGCCGGCAATATTCTTCCGGGGAGATAGCATGATCGAGCTCGATTCCCCACTCCTGGCGCCGATCGCGATAATAGGGAACCGTCTCCAACGCGTGCCGCAGCAAGAGGTTTATCTGCCGGAATTGGAGGTGCAGCATATCCTCGGCAGGCAGCCACTGACTGTGCTCCAGTTGATAAAGCAGCGCGAGATTATATGTGGCGTGGCGGCTGGGCAGGCCGGGCCACGCCATTCCTGTAAGCGCGGAGCGGACTTGCGGCGGCGACCTATCCGCCATTGCCGCTTCTTTCGCTGTACACATCCCTGAAATCGTGGAACTTGCCGCTCGGGCTGCGCGCCAGTTCATCGTGATAGCTGATATCGACGCGGAACGGATAATTGAAACGCGTGTGCATTTCGCGCTCAAACGCCGCCACTTCTTGGGCCGTCAATTGGCGCGTGACGACAAGCCTGACTTCGATGCCGTCCCGCTCCCGGCGGCGAATCTGAAACTGCTGCACCATGGCGAAATCGACCAAAAGATCCTGAAAGCTGGGATAGAGTTGCTCCCCATTGGGCAGCGTGATGGTGGAGCGGGTCCGCCCCATGATGCGCCGGATCACCGGCAAGCCCCTTCCGCACGCGCATTCGCCCACCTCGGCCAGGTCGCCGCTGTGGTAGCGCAGGAGCGGCATGGCGAAATTGTGTAGCGGTGTCGCGATGACGCGGCCGACTTCTCCGGGCGCACAGACGCGTCCTTCTTCATTTAGGATCTCGATGTAAACCAATTCCGACTGAATGTGATAATTCTCGCTCTCCGGACATCGCAGCGCGACATAGCCGATTTCAGCCGAGCTATACATATCCGCGACAGGTACGCCCCAGGCTTCCCGGCAAGCGGTGCGCGCCTCCGGGCGCAGCAAATCGGAGAACGTGGCGATCTGGCGCAGGAAAGGAAACTTGATGCCATTCGTTAAACAATATTGCGTCAGAGCTTGGGCATTGGCCGGTAGGGTCAAAATGTAATCGGGCGCCATGCGCTGCAGCCACTCGACCTGCTCATGAGTCTTGGTGCTGACATGGAGCATGCAACTGGAGCCGGTTTCGAACACCTGGGAAGCGAAGCTGCCCCAATTTTCGTATTCGGCACCATTGGGATAGTCGCCGTGTGACCCCTCGATAATCTTGATGATGGCGAGCTTCTTCCGCACGTCCCGATGCCATAGATTCTCCCGAAGCGTAACCGCCTGCCAGACCATCTCCGACAGGCCGGTCTTCAGCGTCTTCAAAGGCCGTCCCGTTGAGCCGGACGTGAACGTATCTCCGATGTTGCCGTGCGCTTTCGGTGTTTTGGTGCTGTGAAACTCGGCGCCGCCTTCCTGCACCTCGGGGCGCGTCAAGATCGGCAAACTGGCGGCGAAAGACTCCGGTGTGAGCTTCCAACGCGCATCGATTCCCCAAGCTTGGCGGTGTTTGCGGTAGTAGGGAACGGTGTTGAGAGCGTGTTGCACCAGGCTCGCCAATTGGGTGAACTGGTGGTCGCGCAATTGATCTGGGCGCCACCATTGGCTCTGTTCCAATTGGAAGAGTAACGCCAGCAAATTGGCGCCATGTTGCGTAGCCAAGCCGGGTCAAGCGAGACCGGGCAGCGTCGCCTGTGCGGTCACCGGAAATTTGTAATGCGGACCTTTGCGGGGAAATTCCGCCGTGTTCGGCGCGCTCACGTCAGCGGCCTGCCGCCATCCACCGCAATAATGCAGCCGTTGGAGAACTTCAGGCCGGTGGCAACAGCGAGCGCGGCTTGAGCGACATCCTCAGGTCTCGCCAAACGCTGCAATGGCGTGCGCTGGGACTGCTCGTCCCACCACGCTTGGTCCAGGCCGGTCACGAAATCGGTTTCCGCCAATCCGGGAGACAGTGAAACCACTCGAATTTGCGGTGCCAGCGCCCGTGCCAATGACATGGTCATGGTGTTCATCGCCGCTTTGGAAGCGCAATAGGCGATATTGCTGCCCATCGCAGTCACGCCGGCAATGGAAGAAATATTGATAACCAATCCGCCGGCGCCGGTGCCGAGCAAAGGACGCAAGGCGCGCACGCAAGCGAAGGCGCCACGCCAATTGGTGCGGAAGATGTCATCAATCAATTCATCGTCGAGACCGTCGAGATCATTATGCGCAACAAAGCGCGTGATGCCGGCATTGTTGATGAGGATATCGAGACGGCCATATTCGGCTTCTATCTCGCCGGCCAGCGAAGTCAGACGCCGGCTGTCTTCGACCGGCGCCTCTTTGGCGCTATGGCCGTCGCCGCCAAGCTCGCCGACAAGCGCCGCGGCTCCGGCGGCGTTGCTTCGGTAGCCGACAATCAGGCGCGCGCCCTGATTCGCGAATTCATGACACATAGCGCGGCCCAAGCCACCGGCGCCGCCGGTAATAAAGACCACTTGATCCTGCAATTCCATCGCGCCGGATATTCCTTCCCTGGCATTAGGAGCGTTTTGTTTGTTCGTCTTAGCATGCAGTTCCGTCAAGCGCATCCGGGCGACAAAGCCACTCGACTGCGGGATGGCTAATCGGCCATATTGCTGCTTTCTATTCGAGCCAATTCACGGAAATCTTAGCATGACGCGGCAACAGAGCTTGGCGGCCCGTATCGGAGTGGACATCGGCGGCACATTTACGGATGTGGTGCTGGAGAAAGGCGAGAAGCGCCATACCGCCAAGGTGTTGACCACGCCGCGGGCACCCGAGGAAGGCGTGGCGGCGGGTATCCGAGGCGTGCTGGCCGAGTCCAACGTCAAGCCGAGCGAAGTCGCCCTGATTATTCATGGGACGACACTAGCGACCAATGCCCTGATCGAACGCAAGGGCGTGATCACGGCGCTGGTGACCACGGAAGGTTTTCGCGACAGCGTCGAAATGGGAACCGAAAGCCGCTTCGAGCAATATGACATCAACATGGAAAAGCCGCTGCCCCTGGTGCCCAGGCGGCGGCGCTTTGTCGTCGCAGAGCGTTTGAACGCCGCCGGCGAAGTCATCTTGGCGCTCGACGAAGCGGCCGTCGCGGCCCTCGTGGAACCGATCAAGAAGCTTCAAGTCGCGAGCATCGCCATCGGCTTTCTGCACAGCTACGTCAATCCGGTGCACGAACGCCGCGCGCACGAAATTCTCTCTGCCGCCCTTCCGGAAGTAACGTTCACCCTCTCGAGCGATGTGGCCCCGGAAATGCGTGAATATGAGCGCTTCTCGACGGCCTGCGCCAACGCCTATGTGCAGCCCATCATGGCGCGTTACCTGCGCCGCCTGGAGTCCGGTCTGAAGCAACAAGGTTTTGCTTGCCCGCTCTTCGTGATGCTTTCGGGCGGCGGCGTGGCGGATATCGAAACCGGAATCCGCTTTCCCATCCGCCTTGTCGAATCGGGGCCGGTGGGCGGCGCCATATTTTCCAGCCATACCGCCGCCGAATGCGGCCTCTCCCAAGTGCTTTCATTCGACATGGGCGGCACCACAGCCAAGATATGCGTCATCAACGATTCGAAACCGCATGCCGAGCGCGCCTTTGAAGTTGCCCGGGCACACAGATTCCTGAAAGGAAGCGGTCTGCCGCTGCGTATACCGGTGATCCAAATGGTTGAAATCGGCGCCGGCGGCGGCTCGTTGGCACATGTCGATGCCATGGGACGCATCGTAGTCGGCCCGGAAAGTGCCGGCGCGGAGCCTGGCCCGGCCTGCTACGGCCAAGGCGGCGAGGCGCCCGCCGTGACCGACGCGGATGTAGCTCTCGGGCGCATCGATCCCGCCGCGTTCGCTGGCGGCCGCCTCACCCTGGACGCGAAACTGGCCGACGCCGCACTCACGCGGGATGTCGGGGCGGCCTTGTCGCTCGGGCCTGACATGGCGGCACTCGGTATTAGTGAAATGGTCGACGAAAACATGGCCAGCGCGGCGCGCGTACATGCCATTGAGATCGGCGCCTCGCTCTCGGAGCGCACCATGATTGCCTTCGGCGGTGCGGCGCCCCTGCACGCCGCGCGTCTTGCGGAAAAACTGGAAATTGACCGCGTTCTCATCCCCACAAATGCGGCAGTAGGCTCGGCAGTCGGCTTTCTACGTGCGCCGGTGGCCTATCAAGTGGTGCGTAGTGCCTACCAGAAAATCAGCCGGTTCGATGCGGATGCCGCCAATGAAGTGCTCGCCGCAATGCAAGCCGAGGCATTGGAAGTGGTGCAGCGTGGTGCGCCAGGTGCTGAAACCGTGGAGAAACGAACCGCGTACATGCGCTATCTCGGCCAAGGCCATGAAGTGGCGGTGACGTTGCCGACGCGGGCATGGGAATCCGGGGACGCCACTTTCATACGCCAAGCATTCGAAGCGGCCTATGAAAAGACTTATGGCCGCATCATTGCCAATCTCGACCTCGAACTCGTCAGTTGGGCGGTTGAAGTCAGCGCGGTTATCGACAAACCGGCGCCGACCAGCACAGCCGTCGAAACCCAAACGCCCACGCCCTATGCAAGCCGTCGCTTGCTCGATGCGGGCACGGGCCAACATGTCGACGCACCGGCCTACCGGCGTGAGGATCTTCAACCGGGCAGCTATGTGACGGGGCCCGCCATCATCGTCGAAGACGATACCTCGACCGTGATCAGTCCGACATTCGATGCGACGATTAATGCGCTTGGCTATATTGTGCTGGAACGTAAGAACGTGGAGCAGTCGTCATGAGCGGTGAGGCCGGCGCGCTTGAGCGCATCCAAACCCAGATCATGTGGAACCGGTTGATATCGGTCGTCGAGGAGCAGGCGCAGACCCTGTTGCGCACCGCCTTCAGCACCACCGTGCGCGAGGCAGGTGACCTTTCCGCCGGCGTATTTGATGTTGAAGGGCGGATGCTCGCCCAAGCCGTCACCGGCACCCCCGGCCATGTCAATTCCATGGCCATCGGGGTCAAGCATTTCCTCGACAAATATCCGATGACCGAGATGCGCGAGGGCGACGCCTATATCACCAACGATCCGTGGCTGACCTGCGGCCATTTGCATGACCTGACGGTGGTGACGCCGGTCTTTAAGGACGGGCGTCCCGTCGGCTCCTTCGCCAGCACGGCCCATGTGGTGGATATCGGCGGGCGCGGATTCGGCCCGGACGGGCGCGCGGTGTTCGAGGAAGGTCTCTACATCCCCATCATGCCCCTTGTGCGTGCCGGCACGATCAACGAAGACTTGCTGGAGATGGTGCGCTGGAATGTGCGCGAGCCGCTTCAGGTCGAGGGAGATATTCTCTCACTCATCGCCTGTAATCAGGAAGGTGCCCGCCGCCTCATCAGCATGATGGCGGAATTCTCGCTCGATACGCTGGATGATCTGGCGGAGGATATTCTCACGCGTTCGCGCGACGCGGCGCTAGCCGGAATCCGCAAGCTGCCCGCCGGCACCTACCACAACCGCCTCACCATGGACGGCTATGACGAGCCCATTGAGTTGGTCGCCGCCATGACCATCAGCGACGACGGCGTGCATGTGGATTTCACCGGCTCTTCACCGGTGAGCAATTACGGCATCAATGTCGTGCTTAACTACACCATCGCCTATACCAGCTTCGGCGTGAAATGCATCGTCGCCAAGGATGTGCCGAACAATGCCGGCTCGCTCTCGACCATTACGGTGAGTGCGCCGGAAGGATCGATCTTGAACGCGCCACGGCCTTGGCCGGTGGCGTCGCGTCACATCATCGGCCATCTGCTGCCCGATACGGTGTTCGGCTGCCTGCATCAGGCGGTACCGGATCAGGTGCCGGCGGAGGGTGCGTCTTCACTTTGGATCGTGCAATTGCGCGGCGGTGCAACCGCGCTGGACAAAAACGCTCGGCAAAACGCTCCATTGGAGACGCCGCCGTTCGAAATCGCTTTGTTCAACTCGGGCGGCGCCGGAGCGCGACCGACGCGCGACGGTCTTTCCACTACCGCTTTTCCGAGCGGCGTGCGCACCATGCCGGTCGAGGCAACCGAGACGGTCGCGCCGATTATCGTCTGGCGCAAGGAAATGGCCGAGGATTCTGGCGGTGCCGGATCGGAACGCGGCGGGCTCGGGCAATATATGGAGATCGGCGGCGCCGACGGCGCGCCGTTCAGCGTGCTGGCGCAGTTCGAGCGTGTCGACAATCCCGCACGCGGGCGTGAAGGCGGCGGCAAGGGCGCCGCAGGTAAAGTCGGACTGGCCTCAGGCAATGCGCTCCGTTCCAAGGGACAACAGAGCATCCCGCCGCACGACCGCCTGCAATTAACGTTGCCCGGCGGTGGCGGCTACGGCGACCCTTTCAAACGCGACCCGAAGCGGGTCGAACAAGATGTGCGCGACGATTTGGTCAGCCGCGAACGTGCAAAGCGTGATTACGGCGTGCAAATTTCGCTTGAAGGTGCGCTCGACGCCGAGTCAAGCCATACGCTCCGCGCCAAGCAAAGCAGCCCGCAAGGCTAGATAGGAATCGATTTTCTCCGTCTATCGGAGTGCCTGACCCCACGGCAATATTTGATGCCCGGTGGTAAAACTCGCGCCGAATACATTCGTGACCTTAAGCAAGTGCAAGGGATCGTCCTGAGACGGCTCGAATGAAACTTCCCCGGTTCCGGTCGCATGACTTTGGATTTCAGGGCGCGTATCGAGTTTAACGACTGTTTGGCGCACCCCTTCCGCGCTGTCCGCATCAGGCGTGAGTTTGAGAAACAAGCGCGGGAACATATCGAGCGTCTCAATTTTTTCGCCTGTCGGCTTCATCGAGACGGAAATGATTGTCTTGCCCAGCCGGCGCGTCGAAGCATCGATGCGTGCCTCGCTTTCCGCGATTTCCATCTCGGCGAGCTTCATATTATAACCCCAGATTTCCCGCGTGCCCGACATGGCTTGATCGGTGCTGTTGTAGGCGAACGGCCAGAAACCGCCGGTCATGCCGTTGTAGCGCACCAAGGCGATCACCGCGGCATCGTAATAGAGCCGGTCCGGCACTTGGCAGTCGAAGCGCATGACCGCCACCTGGATGCGGTCGGAGACGAGCTCGAAGGGCGCCGGGATGAAGCGCCGGAGGCTCGCCTCGTCGCACGCGCAGTGAACCGCGAGGGTGCGGAAATCGTGCTCCCAGGGCGGCAGCGGATAAGGCAGAAATTTATCCAATGAAAGTTCCATAACTTATCCAACTCCATGGCGGCTCTGCTAAATCATTGCTACTTTTGCAAACAATGCCGAACCGTCACCAGGGAGCACAAGTGCCATGAAAGAACATGAAGAAGGCTATGCCATGCCGCTATCGGCGCCGACCTTCACGCCGCCGCCGTTCGAATCCACAGAGCGCAGCCAGATATTGCTTGTGCTTTACCGCGGTGATCCCGAGGCGGTCGCTTGGGAAGTACCGGAACCGCTGCAACCTTTCGGCGACGGCACGATGCTGGCCTGGGTCGGCGATATGTGCCAGCCCAGCCACACGCTCGACCTCTACCGCGAGTGCCTGACGGCGATCAAAGTCCGCTACGGCGATACCATCGGTTGGTACGTCAATTTTATTTGGGTCGCACATGATATGGCGCTGTTGTTCGAGCGCGAAATTTACGGGTGGCCGGCAAACATGTGCGATGACGCGAGGCTCTCCTTTCACGGCAGCCAAATAACCGGTGCCTGCACGCGCGCCGGCGAACAATTGATGCGTGTCAGTTTCAACGCCACCAGCGTCGCCTATATGGGGCGTCCCGAACCGAGCGAGCAGAAGTTCGGCGAACTCATGGATGGAAAATTCCTGCAAATCCGAAAGTTTCCCGCGCCCGCAAAAGACGCAAAGCCGATCAAACAGCTGCTCGACATCCCGACGCGGGATTATACCGTGCATGAAATCCACGAAGGCAACGCCACCGTCGAAATGGGCCATTCGGGCCTATATCCCACCCTCGCTGGCCTGGCACCGCGGGAAATCGTCGGTGCCTGGTATGTGCGCGCTTCCTGGTGGCTCGATTACCCCATTGTGCTGTGGGACAACCAATAGTGCTGTTCTTGGGCGGATTTTATTGTCTCAGCCACTTTGCCGGCCGGGTGCCCGTAGACAGGCGCGCCGGCCTGGCGAGCATTGCGCGTTCCCTAGCCCAATATCTCAATCGAAGACAAATCGGTCTGAATCCGATGCAAGTCAGACTCTCATGGAAATTTGGGCGCAAGTTATTCGATCACATAGTTGCGGGAGAAACTCTGCCATGCTGGGCGGAATGAGCGATCTTTGGGCTCCGGGAATTAGTCGCAAATAAAAGAGCGCCTTGGCATTCCATAGCGATATGAAATGCCGTCGTTCGGCTGCCTGATAACGCCCAATGAAGCTTATCCGGAGGGAACCAACTCATGGCCCAATTCTCCATCGCCGGTCAAACGCTTTCACGAACTCGGCCATGATTACGAAATGTTAACCAAATCAGTGAGATAAGATAACGGGAGATCGCTTCCACCTGGGCCAGTACTGGCCGTATTCGTCAATGGTTAATAGAAATGCTAATCTATTTGGTGGTCGAGCGAACAAATCAGGAAGATGTCGCATAGAGGGATCGGCAAGCATACAGAACGGGCTTGGTAGCAAGGCAGAGTCATGAGGCGGGGCGACCTCAAAATTGGCAAATCATCGCAGAGCGATGCGCTGACGTTTGCAGCGTCTTTCGCGGGCGCAGCGCCGCTCGGACCCATTGCAGCTCTCATACCCAACGACCCGAAGTTCGGTGAGCAGTGGCATCTGCTCAATACCGGCGCAAGTGGCGGAACGCCGGGCATCGACATTAATGTTACCGATATCTGGGACGATTATACCGAAACCGGCGTCGTCATCGGCATTATCGATAATGGCGTGCAACACGACCATCCGGATATCAGTGCGAACTACGACACCACACTTGATCATGACGCACGAGACGGTGATGGCGATGCGGCTCCGGGTACTTCTGGCGATAATCATGGCACAACGGTCGCCGGCACGATAGCGGGCGTAGAGGGCAACGGCATCGGCGGGACCGGCGTGGCGTATGACGCCACAATTGCCGGATTCCGCATGGGCTATGGCGCCGACGGCAATACCGCCCAGATCGTCGAAAACCTTGCACTGCAAACCAACGTCGACATCTCCAACAACAGCTGGGGTTATGGCGGCTTCTTCTCCGACGATTTTTCAACCCCTGAATTTCAGCCTGCGGCAGAAGCCATGTTAAGTGCCGTCACGGAAGGACGCGACGGGCTCGGCACGGTTTTCGTGTTTGCGGCCGGAAACGGAAGGGAAAGCGGGCAGGACGCGAACTACCATAGCTTCCAGAATACGCCTCACACCATCTCGGTGGCGGCGCTCGATCACGATGGCCAGGTCGCGGCATTCAGCACGCCTGGCGCCCCGCTTCTTATTTCCGCGCCAGGAGTCGAAATTGTCACCACAGACCGCACCGGCGCGGACGGCTACAGTTCGGATGATTATGTCAGTATCAGTGGCACTTCGTTTGCGGCTCCGATCACCAGCGGCGTTGTAGCTCTCATGCTAGAAGCCAATCCCGAACTCGGTTATCGAGATGTCCAGGAAATTCTCGCCTATTCAGCACGTCAGACCGACTCAAGCTCGCCGGGCTGGGATGTCAACGGCGCCGCGAACTGGAATGGCGGCGGCTTCACGTAAGTCACGATTACGGTTACGGCCTGATTGACGCCTATGCTGCAGTCAGATTGGCCGAGACTTGGGATCTGACGAGCACGCAAGCGAATCTGAATTCGCTAAGCGCCAGTTCCTCGCCATCGCTCGTCATAGCGGACCATGCGACGATCACCGATACGATCACCATTTCTTCAGGCCTTCGAATCGATCACATCGAAGTCGATCTCGACCTCTCTCACACTTGGATTGGCGATCTCGTCGTTTCTCTCACATCGCCCGATGATACCACCAGCGTTTTGGTAAATCGGCCGGGGGTTAATCCTTTCAGTATTTGGGGCACGGGCCAGGATGATATCGATTTTACGCTTTCCAGCACTCATAGCTGGGGTGAAGCCGGAGCCGGAACGTGGACGCTAAGTGTCACTGACTTTGAAACCGGCGATCAGGGCATTCTTAACAATTGGACGCTGCGTCTGCTGGGTGATGCGATCAATAACGACGACACATACATCTACACAGATGAGTTCGGCGCGTTCACCGGTGCCGGCGACGCCGCCCGCCGCGTGCTGAGCGATTCCGATGGTACAGATACGCTGAATGCGGCAGCCGTGAGCGCCGATTCGACCATCGACCTCAACCCGGGCGCCAATGGCACAATAGCCGGAAACAGTTTGACCATCGCTTCCGAAACCGTGATTGAGAACGCGTATGCCGGTGATGGCAACGACCAGTTGACCGGCAATTCCTTTGACAACAGCCTCCATGGCGGGCGCGGCGACGATATCCTCTCAGGCGGTGGCGGCAACGACTATCTGTTGGGCGGGAGTGGCGACGACGTCCTCTCAGGCGGCACGGGCAACGACTATTTCGATGCCGGCAGCGGTGCGAATAGATTCCTCATCGGCGCCGGTGAGGCCGACGACACAATCTGGGTCGAGAATAACTCTCTCAGCATCGATGTCCTTCAATTTGGTGGCGGCATTGGGCTTAGCGATGTCGGCTTCAGTCAAAGCAATAATGATTTGACCATCACGCTTTCCGAGGCACATGGCGGAGGAGCGGTCACCGTGTCTGGCTTCTTCGCCGCCGGCGGTGGCCAGCGCATCGATACGATCGAATTTGATGCTGATGCAACGACACTGAACGTCTCCAACTATTCGCAATTGAGCGATTTTCTGCAGCCCGCCCTGAATCAGTCGCCGACCGTGATCGACCAGGGTTTTGTAGTTGCTGAGAACACCGCTTTGGGCACGGTCGTGGGGACGGTCTCGGCGAGTGACCCGGATGCGGGCGATGTTTTGAGCTACGCGATCACGGCGGGCAACGAAAGTGGTGCATTCTCGATTGACGCCGGCACGGGCCAGATGACGGTTGAGGGCGCGCTCGATTTTGAAGAATTGAACAGCTACACGCTCACCGTCCAAGTCACCGATGGCGGCCTATTGTCGGACAGCGCCGCAGTGAGCATCGATCTAACGGATGTCAACGAAGCACCGACGCTCGGCGACCAGGGTTTCGCGGTTGCTGAGAACGTGGCTTTGGGCACGGTGGTGGGCACGGTCGCGTCGAGCGACCCGGATGCCGGCGACGCACTAAGCTATGCTATCGCGTCCGGCAGTGAAGGCGGCGCCTTCGCGATTGATGCTGGCACGGGCGAGATCACGGTCCAGGGCGCGCTCGATTATGAAGGTCAGAGCAGCTACGCGCTCACCGTCGAGGTGACTGATGGCGGCTTGCTGTCGGACAGTGCTGTGGTGAGCATTGACCTGACCGACATCAACGAAACGCCGACAGTTGGCGATCAGGGCTTCTCAATCGACGAGAACACCGTCGTAGGCACGGTTGTGGGTGTGGTTACGGCAAGCGACCCGGATGCCGGCGACGCGCTGAGCTACGCGATCTCGGCGGGCAATGAAGGCGGCGCCTTCGCCATCGACGCCGGCACGGGCGAGATCACGGTCCAAGGCGCGCTCGATTTCGAGGGTCTGAACACATTTGCACTAACGGTCAGCGTGACCGATGGCGGCCTGCTGTCGGACAGTGCTGTGGTGAACATCGACCTGGCCGACATCAACGAAGTACCGAGGGTGGGCGACCAGGGGTTCTCAATCGATGAAAACACCGCCGCAGGCACGGTTGTGGGCACGGTCGCGGCGAGCGACCCGGATGCCGGCGATGCACTGAGCTATGCCATCGCGTCCGGCAATGAAGGCGGCACGTTCGCGATTGATGCCGGCAGCGGCGAGATCACGGTGCAAGGCGCGCTCGATTTCGAGGGGCTGAACAGTTACGCGCTCACCGTCCAGGTAACCGATGGCGGGCTGTTGTCTGATAGCGCCGCGGTGAGCATTGACCTGACCGACATCAACGAAGCACCGACGGTGGGCGACCAGGGCTTTGCTGTCGATGAAAATGCTGCCTTGGGCACAGTGGTCGGCACGGTTGGTGCGGGTTATCCGGATGCGGGCGATGCACTGAGCTACGCGATCTCGGTGGGCAATGAAGGCGACGCCTTCGCCATCGACGCAATCACGGGCGA
>PTKB01000020.1 GCA_002937555.1 Alphaproteobacteria bacterium MarineAlpha10_Bin2
GAGATCGTCGCACCGATCGACCGCTTCCACGATGCCTGCCGCGCCCGCGCACTCCCCGTTATTCATGTGCGCAAGGTGCTGCGCGCATCGGGGCGCGACGATATCAAGGGCGGCGTCAGCGCCTGGCGCCTGGTGTTCCCGCTCTATGTCGGCGAAATTCCCGGTGCCGATCAACACGCCCTCCAAGGCAGCAAATGGACCAACCTGCGCACCCGTATCGAGCCCGAGGACGAGATCGTCGAGACCAAAAAACGGCTATCGATTTTCCATCCCACCGATCTCGATTTTCTGCTGCGCAACATGGGCGTGCGCGCCGTGGTATTCAACGGCGGCTTTACCGATTGCTGTGTGCTGAACGCCGCGTTCGACGCCTCTAACTTCGATTACCGTGTCGTCGTCGCGCGCGATCTGGTGCGCGGCACGAATGAGGAAATGGAAGACGCGGCGCTCAAGATGATGTCGCTGCACATGGCGCTGGTGATGGATTCGAACGATATCCTGAAGGCCTGGGACGCGCGCGGCGCAAAATCCTCGCAAGCTGCCGAATAGAACTCAAATCGGCGTCGACAGTAGGCGCGGAATTCCAAACGTATCGGCCACGGCGATCTTCTGTTTGAACTGCGGCTTGCCGGCGGCGAAAGTGATCAAATCGCGGTAGGTGCCGACACTAAACAGTTCGCTGACGCCGTCTTGATTGCTTTGATAGAGGCTGTAATTGGCCTGCACGCGGTAGCCGCCGTTTTCCTTCCCCAGGATGCGCACGGCGCCGAGCACATGCTTGTCGAAATGGATGTTGTAGATATTGGCCTCGCGCAGCGACAGGATGCGGTCGCGCAGCATGTTCTTGTTGCGGCACGACAGCAGTTCGAGCGGCAGATCACTTTCCTCGTTTTCGCGCGAGAGGATTTTGTATTCGCAGTCTTCGGTGAAGAAATCGAGCCACTCTTCGAGGCGGTCGTCATCGATATAGTGGCAGTAATCGGCCATCAGGTCGTTGATGGCGTCGCGCACTTCGGCGTCGCTCATTCGGCCGCCGCTTCCGTGCCGGTGGGGAAACCCATCAGTTCGCAATAATAGGAATAGAAGCCGCGGATCGGCACTTCGGTAACCAGGGATTTCTGCGTCTCGATCTTGCCGGTGCCGCCGATCTCGACCATCGCATGTTTATCCTGCTCGCGCTGAATGGCAACCTGCACCAGCTCGACCGCCTCGCCGTCCTCCATCGAAATCAAGCCGCCCGGCCCGACCAGATTGGCTTGGTCGAGGCGGTGGCGGGTCATCTCTTCATCGTCATCCGCATAGCCGTAATAGGTCCAGTAGAGCTCCATCCTGTCGGTGCCTTCGCTGCGGATCTGGCGCGTGCAGAGACTGTTGGCGATTTGCTGGAAGACGACATTAGGAAACACCGAGAGAATGACCAGGGTCACATCGTCCGGGTGCTCGGTGCGGTTCTGCAAAATCGACATGTCGTTGAGGCTGAATTTCGGCTTGTAGACTTTTTTCGTTCCTTCATAGCCTTCGCTGGTGGTCTTCTCATCGTCCGTGCCGAGCGAATTCCAGGTGATGTTGTGGCGCCCGCGCGCATCGAGCTTGGCGCCGCCCTTCTGGCTCAAGCGATACAGCCCGAACGTGGCGTGAAACATGTGCAGCAATCCGCCATGGTTGGGATCGCGGACATTGTCGTTATAGAGCTTCCAATTGCCGAATATGCGCTGGCGCTGATAGCCGAGAATGCGGATCGGTTTGTGGAACAGGCGTTCGATTTCATACACCACTTCGGGGCCGAGATAGTCGATCAACGGTTCGGTGGCGTCGGAGAACGTGCCGAAAATGACGCCCTTGAACTTCTCGACCTTCAACTCCTGCAGATGGATCTTCCCGCGGTCGAAATCTTCCGGCAGGCCGCCCTCGCCATTTACGCCGCGCGGGAAGGGAACGGCGCGCAGCTGGCCGGTCAGATCGTAAGTCCATTGATGATAGGGGCAGATGAAGTTTTCCGAATTTCCCTGGCGTTCGCGGCACAGCAGCATGCCGCGGTGCATGCATCTGTTGACGAAGGCGTGCAACACGCCGTCGCTGTCGCGGCACACCACCACCGGCGTCTCGCCGACCTTGGTGGAGAGAAAATCCCCTTCATCGGGAAGCTCCGCTTCAAGCGCCAGATAATTCCAGGTGGGGCCGCGAAAGATGCGCTCCTGTTCCTCTTCATAGACCGCCGGGTCGCAATAGGCGGCAAAGGGAATGCGACTAAAATCGGAGGCCGGCCAGGAAATTGAAGGCTGGTTACGCATGATCGAACCACGTATCTCTTGGATTCAACAATCCTATCATTGGCCGGATCGGTCGCAAGTCAAGCATTGAGCGGCCCGATCCGGACCCGCGTCAGGCGGCTCGGCGCTCGGCGTATGTTAACACCGAGAACCAAAACGCGGTTTTTGGTGCTTTCCGCACGGGCGGTCAGTGGGTAATGTTTGCTCGGCGCAGCCGGAATGTAAATTTGTGAAGCAATGCGAAATTGGGGCATAGCGACATATATTCTTGTCGCGTATTCTTGTCGCGGCCATGATCGGCTTGGCGATCAGCGAGATTCTCGGCCTAATTCAGTTGATCGAGAAGCGCGAGTCATTTCAAACCGACCCGCGCGTCGAAGTGTGGCTGGTTTCGCAAGTCGAGCTCGAGCATCTCCGGCTCATCCGCAGCCTCGATACCTATCACCACATCGACGCACAGGCGAGCCTGGATGATCTTCTGACCCGATTCGACATTTATTGGAGCCGTCTCCTGGTGATCAGCGAAGGGGCCGAATCACAGCAGCTGCGCGAGATCGAGGGGCTTGACCAAACGATTGAACAAGTGATTGCAACGCTTGAAAAAATCGAGCCGGACATCGTCAACTTGGAAAAGGATGATCGCGCCACCTCTCAGGTGATCCGCTCGGATTTACTCGCCTTGGGCAAGCCGATTCAAACCATGGTCCTCAACACCACGAATCACGACCGCGGATTGCGGCGTGAAACCGCGACGCAACGGAGCGACATATTTTGGCAAGTGGTCGGTTATTTCATCGGCATTCTGGTTTCGGGGACGATCCTGGTTCTCTTCCTGCTGTGGCAAAACCGTGAAGCCAGGAGATTGCTCGCCCGGGCAAGCGAGGCGGAACGGCGCGTGAACGAGGCCAGCACCCATCTGATTCATGCGATCGAAAGTTTTACCGATGGTTTCGCCCTGTTCGACAAGGACGGCAGACTGCAAATCTGGAACGAACGCTTTTTAACGAGTTACCCGAAAATTTCCGATTACATCGCCCCTGGGCGGACGGTGGACGAATTGTCACGAGAGGCTTATTCGCGTGGTCAGTTCCGCCAGATCGAGGCCGGCATCGAGGAATGGGTCCGCGAGCAAAACAAGCTATACACGATGAATGAAAGTTTCGTCGAACAGCGGCTGAGCGATGGCCGCTGGCTTCACGTCAAGGGTCGCAGGACGAGCGATGGCTTCAATGCCGTCATCTATTCCGACGTCACCGAGATGAAACAGCGCGAGGCCGAGTTCGCCGAAAACTCCAAACGCTTGGAACTCGCACTCGAAAAGGAAGTCGAACTAAGCTCGATGAAATCCAATTTCGTCGCCACCGCGTCCCATGAATTCCGTACGCCGCTGACGACAATTTTTTCCGCCGCCGACCTCTTGCATCATTATAGCGACCAGATGGACGATATCGAAAAGCTGGATTATTTGGAGGAGATCAAACAGGAAGTCGGCGAAATGACGCAATTGCTCGACGACATTTTGCTGGTGCGCAAGATGGAAGCCGGCATGTTCTCCTTTAGCCCGGAGAAGGCGAATATCGAAGTCCTGTTGCGCAACATCGTTCGTGCCTCGCAGAATTTGGCGGGCAACGCCCACGCCATCAATCTGAATATCGAATGCGACAGCTCCGACGTATCGATCGACAACAGTTTGATCCGTCATATCGTCAATAATTTGCTGTCCAACGCGATAAAATATTCGCCCGAAGGCGAGCCAATCGAGGTCAGCCTGTCGCGCCAGAACGGCGAATTGATCCTCGACGTTGCCGACCGCGGCATCGGTATCCCCGAAAACGAAATCGACCGCGTGTTCGATACGTTTTACCGCGCCGACAATTCCTCAGGTATCGGCGGTACCGGGCTCGGCTTGAGCGTGGTCAAGACGGCGGTCGAATTGCATGGCGGCATGATCAGCGTGGAAAGCACCATCAACGAAGGGTCGGTATTTTCCGTACGCATTCCGGACAGCGCCGCCTGAGGGCCGCCCTTAAGCGCGTTTGATCAAGACCGCGGAGGACAGCAGGGGAACATGAACCACGCTGTCCGGGCGGTGGCTGAAATATTCATCGACCGCCCGCGCCGCGCCGGGGCAGTAGGGATCTCAGTAATCGTCGAATACCATCACGCCGCCGGGTGCCAGGCGGGGATAGACGAATTCGCAGCAATCGAGAACCGAGCGTTCGATATCGACATCGATATGGGCGAACCGGAACGTCAAGCCGCGTATCTGTTCGCTGGCGCATTCGGGAAAGATGCCCTGATGGACGAAGCTGTCCGGATTGTTGGAGAGCAGGCGCTGAACGTCTGTCAGCGAGTTGTCGGCGAAGACATTGAGAAAACCGGCCTCGTCTTCGGCCAGCGAATCCGGCATGCCGTCAAACGTATCGAATACGTGAAACGCGCTCCTCATGTCGTGGCGCAAGATCGTTTCCGATATCAATTTCGCCGTGCCGCCTTTGTAGCAGCCGACTTCGAGGCACGCGCCCGCGACATCACGGGTCGAGATCAGCCACAGAGCATGTACAAGCGGCTCAAATCCACCAACGTCCCGCTGCAGGCGCCGGATGAGAGAATATCATTCAAATGGGCGATGTCGGGATGCCGCCCGCGTTCGTTCAAAGCCTGTTGGGTGAACTCCTCCAGCAGCTGGGCTTGCTCGGATTGTTCGGAATCCGTCGGCGTTATCGGCGAACTGCGTTTCCGCAGGATCCGCACCGCTCTTCCCGGTTCGCTGTCGAGCGGCACCGCGAGATGGGCGATCTGGCCGATCAGCGCGTCCATGTCCGGCGGTGGCGTTTGCACGGCCAGATGGCCGTTCGGCCGGATGACGCGCAGCCAATTCGTCAGCGCGTAATAGGGCTCGGCAGAGCTCGCGAGGCAATCTGCGGCAAACAGAAAATCGAAGGATTCAGTGGCGCAATCGGCGATGTTTTCGCCGTCGCCTTCGATCCGCCGTGTTTCCAACTCGGCGTTCCGATCTATGACGCTGGGCAAAATCGGGCTCGTCCGCCCGCCGCGGTACAGAACCAAACCCAGGCCAGCCAACATGATCGAGCCGGGCGCCGATGAATTGTCAATTTCAGCCAAGGAAACCGGATTCCGAATCGCGCATCACTATTTCGAGTTAGAGCAATTATGACAGAGTAGACATTGTCAAAATCCACGAACCACTGTCAATGTAGCGCCCGGCGCGTGTTACGTTGAGTGTTGAACTCTTAGGCCCGCCTGACCAACTTTGAAAACGTTGATTTAAAATTTGGTCGACATATATGGTGGTTATGCACGCGGACGAATAGCGGAGGTAAGAATGTTGTTTGCGATATCGTATCGGAGATTTGCCATCGGCCCGACCGTGGCGGTGTTGTTGGGCGCATTGGTCTTTGCCGGAGCAGGCGGCAACTTGGCCGCTGATGAGCACGGCTACACTTCCGTCTCGGATCAGACTCTGGCTGCGGGTGACGCGATCCCCACGCCGTCGGGTCGAAAAATTCTTACCGTTACCGGCAATATTTCGGGCGCCAATATGGACGGCGAGGCGGTGTTCGATGCCGCGACGCTCGAACGCATCGGCGTGGTGCAATACACCACCGAAACCGCCTGGAGTGACAACCCGATCACTTTCGATGGCGTGTTGCTGTCGGCGGTGCTCGACGTGATTGGCGCCGATTCCGGCGCATCGTCGCTCAAGATTACGGCGCTCAACGATTACGCCATCGAGGTGCCGATCGATGATGCCCGGGAGTGGCCGACCATGCTGGCGCTGAAAGCCGACGGCAAATATATGTCGGTGCGCGACAAGGGACCGCTATGGCTGGTTTATCCGCGCCACATGAATGCCCAATTCGGCAACGATAAATATAACGCGCGCTGGATTTGGCAAATCGCCACCACCGAAGTGCAGTAAGACCGCGCGTTCAGCGCGTCACAGCGCCGAGCATCCGGGCGCGGGTCAGCAGAAATGCAACGATCAGGAAGTTCATCGCGTTGAAGCCGAGCGCGTTGATGAACGAGACGGTGTATGAGCCGGTCACGTCATAAAGGAAGCCGGCCAGCCAGCCGCCGAGCGCCATGCCGAAAATGGTGAAAAAGAGCGCCGTGCCGATGCGCCAACCGGCTTCGCCGTCGGGAAAGAAGGTGCGGACGATGATCGCATAGGACGGCACCACGCCGCCTTGCGACAGGCCAAAACAGGCCGAGACGACGTAGAGCGCGGTCAGGCTGTCGGCGGTGAGAAAGGCGGCGAGCACGACGCCTTGTAAACCGCTGCCGAGAAGCAGCGTGCGCAAGCCGCCGACACGGTCCGAAATCCAGCCGGAAATAAGGCGCGAAATTATCCCGCATCCCAGCATCAGCGAGAGCATCTCGGCGCCGCGCTGGGCGGAAAATCCGAGGTCGGTGGCATGGGCGACGATATGCACCTGCGGCATCGACATGCCGACGCAGCAGCCGATGCCGGCGACGCAGATCGTGCATTGCAGCGCATTCGGCGCGAGGCCGAGCGGGCGGACGAAGCGGCTCTCGCGCGGCGCCCCCTTGTCGGCAAAGAGATGCGCCGGTTTGCGATACAACAGCAGCGACAGCGGCACCATCGTCGCCAGACAGATATAGCCGACCGTGACGAACGCCGAGCGCCAGCCATAGTCGTCGATCAACCATTGCAGCACCGGCGGCCAGATGGCGCCGGCGAAATAGGAGCCCGAAAGGACGAACGCAACCGCGAGGCCGCGCCGCCCTGTAAACCACAGCGACACATCGGCGATGATCGGCGCGAACACGGCAGACGAGCCGAGCGCGCCGGCCAAGAGCGCTATTATCGCCAGAAACAGCCACAGCGAATCGGCCTGGGCCGAGAGGATAAGGCCGGCCGGCAAGGCGACGCTGCCGATGAGGATGGGCAGCAGAATGCCGTAGCGGTCGGCGAGGCGCCCGTGAATGACATTGCCGAAGCCGTAACCGATCATGAACAGCGCATAGGGCAGCGAGCCGCCGCCGCGGGAAATGCCGAATTCGGCGGCGATCGGCTTCAACCCGACGATGCCGACATACATGCCGACTGTCCCCACCGTCATCAGGCCCAACGACGCCATCAGGCGGACAACGACGTAAGCGCCGCCGGTGGCGGCGCCATCGCGCGATCGAAGGGAGGGGACGTTCATCGGCTGGGATATTCCGGAAAGCAACGGCAGAAAGAGCAGGTCGGCGGCAATTATGACCGATGTCATCGCGCGCGGCCAATTGCCGTTATTTGGGTAATTGAAATCCAATCACCACTCTGCAAACGTGGCTATCGCAGGGTGCCACGCCGGTGCTTGGCAAGCGCCGAAATAGGAAAGGCTGAGGACAATACATGACTGATCAGAAAATGTGGGGCGGCGAACCCTATTACGGTCTGGATTTCGAATTCGACCCGCAATGGTTCCTGACCGACGAACAAAAGGAAATTCAACGCAAGCTGATCGAGCTCTGCCACTCAACGCTGGCGCCGAACGCCATCGAAAGCGACCGCGACAGCATCTTCCCGCGCAAGAACATGGAAGCGCTGGCTTCGCAAGGCCTGCTCGCCCTTCACGTGCCGGAAAAATACGGCGGCATGGGGCAGAACCATCAATGCGTCATCATGGTGCTCGAGACAGTCGCACGTTACGGCTGCGCCAGCACGGCGCTGGTTTACACGATGCATTTGCTGGCGCTGAGCGCGCTTCTCTTCCGCGCCGCCGGCAACGCGGAAATCGAGAAGGTGCTGCGCCGCCTCAACAAGGACGTGTTCATCGGTACCGCCTCCTATTCCGACCCGGAAACCGGCTCGCATTTCTGGTATCCGCTGATGTCGAGCGCCGAGGAAGTACCGGAGGGCTGGAAGGTCAACAAGAAATCCTCCTGGACCACGTCGGGCGGCTTCGCCGACTTTTACGTGACGCAAACGGCGTCGCCCGATTTCGACGGCGATTTCTCAAACCTGTCCGTCTTTCTCCTGTATGCCGATGAATGCGAGTCCATGCCTTCTTCGTGGGACGCCATGGGCATGCGCGGCAATCAATCCGGCCCGGTGACCTTCACCGACGTGATCGTTCCCATGGACCGTATGGTCGGCCCGCCCGGCGACGGCGCCTTCTCCAACGACGAAGCGCTCGATCCCATCGGGCTCCTCATGCTCGGCGCCTGCTTCAACGGCCTCTCGATGGCCGCGATCGATCTCGCCAAGCGCCAGGCAACGCGCAAGACCCATGCCGACGTGGGTATGCGGGTGGCCGATTACCCGACCATTCAGGACTATGTCGGCGATGCCATCATGGACACCCAATCTTCCCGGCTCTACACCTTCTCGGTCGCACAATTGTTGGACAGCGTCACCGAGAATTGCGATTGGACCCTGCATGAGCGCCAGCCCGAGGCTTCGCCGCGCGCCGAATACCTGACCTGGGGCTGGATGTCGAAATTCATCGCCGCCAAGAACGTCTACGAGGTCTCCGACCGCATGCTGAATGTGTGCGGCGGCAGCGGCTACAAGAAAGAGCTCCTCATTGAGCGCGTGGTGCGCGACGCCAAGGCCGGCTGGCTGATGGGGCCGACCAACGAAGTGCTGCGCCAATTCGTCGGAAAATGGGCCTTACTCGGCTTCGATTCCCTCGATTATTGGAACCAATCGGTCAACGCGCGGGTGATGAACAACGAAATCAAAAAACTCGACGACGACGGCAAGCGCGAGCTGATCGAAAAACTGCAAGCCGAGCTGGATGCCAAATAGGGCGGCGCGCTCGCCTAACTGTGAACGGGTTCGCCCTCGTCGAGGGTGCGGAAGCCGCCGCGGATAAACACCGCGACAGTGCAGCCGTTCGGCGATTTCGAAAAATGTTTCGAGCCCGGCTTGAGCGAGACGAAATCGTTCTTGCGGTAAACCATCCCATCCGAATCCTCGACTTCGCCGTCAAGCACCAAAAATTCCTCATAGCCAATATGCTCGTGATTGATCGATGAGGCGCCCGGTTTGAATCGGATCAGAAAGCTGCCCTGACCGGTTTCGTCGTCATAGCTGATATTGCACCAGGTGAGATCGCTCTGCTCCGTGCCTTGCAAACCGTAGGGCACGAATTCCGCCGTATCCGCGTTCACGATGGAACGGTATGAAGCAAGTTTTTCGGTCATGTCTCAGGCCTTTCGCGTCGTGCGTTCCGTGAGAGGAACATTGCCCCAATTCTGGCGACTTCTATAATTGACGCAACCGGATAATTGGAGGGGGCCATGACTGGCAAATTGGCAGGAAAACGCGCGCTGGTGACCGGCGCGGCGAGCGGTATCGGCAAATCAATCGCGGAATCCTACGCCCGCGAAGGCGCGGTGGTCGCCGTGCAGGCGCGCAGCATCGAGCGCTCCGCCGAGACCCTCGAATCGATCACAGCGGAGGGCGGCGAGGCGTTCGCGGTCGCCGCCGATCTCACAGATACCGGTGAGATCGAAGCCATGTGCCAGCAAGCCATCGAGCGCCTCGGCGGTATCGACATCGTCATGAACAATGCCGGCGTCGGCGAATACAAGAAGGTCGTCGATATGGAGGAATCCTTCTGGGACCGCATCATGGACGTCAATCTGAAGGCGCCGTTCCTGGTTTCCAAATACACCCTGCCGGCGATGATCGAGCAGGGCGCGGGTGGCGTGCAGCTGTTCAACGCCTCGACCAACGCCAAGACGGCGGATGCCGATTGGACCGCCTACAACGCCACAAAACATGGCCTGGTCGGGTTCGTGCGCTGCCTCGCCGCCGAAGTCGGTCCGCAAGGCATCCGCGTGAACGCCATCTGCCCCGGCTGGATCGACACCAAGATGGCGGTCGAACTGCACGAGGATTTCGCCCGCGAAATGAAAGAACCTTACGAAAAGGTGTACGACGAAAGCATGCGCCTCAACATGCTGAGCGAGATTATCCCGCCGCAAGCCGTCGCCGACATGGCGGTATTCCTCGCCGGCGAAGGCGGCACCTACGTCACCGGCCAAGCCATCAACGTCTGCGCCGGCCTCAGCGTGCATTAGAAACGTTTCGCATTATTCTTATTGTGTCCACGCCCGTTCGAGCTTTTTTTCGAGAAGCTGGCGACTGAATCGTTCGTATCACTCTTTGGGCCGTCCCGGCAGGACAATTATTGACCGGGCGCAGAGGCACGCGATCGGCGGTGCTGAAAGCACCCAACTGGGAACCCGAGCTTAACGAATTGTTAAGAACCGTTGTGGTTAAGTTAACTAATGGGTTTGCCCGGCGAATAAAGGCAGTGACCCTGCTCAATTCATGAATAGCCATTTTCGACGGTTCTCCTGGTGTTGAAGCACCAGGAAATCCTGAGGGAGGAATTGCGTTGACCGATCGGACTGGAACAGAGCTCGGAGATGAACTTGCGGAGCGCTCCCGTCTCGCCCTGTGGGCGACAAAATCCGCCATATGGGATTGGGATATAGAGAAAAAGCTGTTCTGGAGCTCATCCGAAAATCAGTGTCTTCTCGGCCGCGGTGAAGAGGAATTTACTGAGAAATTCGATCTCAAGGATGATGCCTTTCCGTGGGATTCGCGCTTGTATCCTGACGACCGCGTACAAGTGCTGCAGCGTCTTCGCGATCATCTGGAAAACGACACGCCCTTTGATTTGGAATACCGCTATTGCCTGCCCAATGAAGAAAAATTTTGGATTCGCTCGATCGGCCGGGCGGTTCGCGCCATGGATGGCAGGCCGTTGCGCATGGTTGGCATGAACAGCGACGTTACCAAGCAGAAACTCGCCGAGAACGAAACTCAGCATTTCCGCGAAGCGATGGACAGCATTTCCGAAGGCATTGTGCTTTACGATGCGGACGAGCGCTTCGTATATGCCAATGAACGCCACCTGGATATGGTTCCGGCTATCAGGCATCTCCTGAAACCCGGAATGGAGCGCGAAACGGTCCGCCAAGCATTCATCTCGAGTGGCGCATTGTCTGCTGACGCGGACACGGCGCAAGATTTGATGGTCGAAAAGCGGCGCTGCCAGTTGGCCAGCGGCACAATCGAACTTCAGCTCGCCAACGGCCAATGGATGAAGCATAGCGATCATATCTTACCGGACGGTCGATGTATCGGCGTTCGCACCGATATCACCGATATCAAACAGCGCGAACAAGTGTTGCGCGAGAGCGAGGCGCGGTTCCGAACCGTTTACGAAGGCGCCGCATTCGGCATCGCAATTTCGAACCTCGGCGGCCAAATGCTCAGCTGCAATCCGGCCTGGGAAATTATGCTGGGATATGGCCGCGGCGAATTGGATGGCAAACCATTTTCGTTCTACTCCCATCCCGACGACATCTCGGAGAACGCGGAGCACTCCGAGAAACTTCTTCGCGGCGAAGTCAAAAGCTACCGAACAGAAACTCGTTACATTCGCAAGGACGGCACGACCTTGTGGGTTAATCTCACCGTTTCCCTGGTCGAGGATGATGTCGAGCATTCTCAGCTAAGGCTCGCCATGATAGAGGATATCAGTGAGCGCAAGGCCGCCGAACAAGCGCTGGCGGAGAGCCAGTCATCGCTCGTGCACGCTCAACAGATGGCACATCTCGGAAGCTGGGCTATTGACCACGAAAAGAATTCCGTGACGTGGTCGGATGAAGTTTATCGCATGTTTGGTTTGGAGCGCTCGGAGTTTGATGGACGGCAAGATTCATTGCTCACCTTCGTCCATTCTGAGGATCGTGAACGGGTCAGACAGCATGCTGAAAATCTTCGAAACGGAATGGACTCGGAAATCAGCTTTCGAGTGGTCCGGCCCGACGGGCAAGAACGTATCGTTCATTCACACGGCGTGATCACGCACATGGTCGATGGCCTGCCCCGTCAGGCACGCGGCTTCATTCAGGACATCACCGAGCAAAAGAAAGCCGAAGAATCGCTACGCAAGAGCGAAGCACATCTCAACGAGGCCCAACGCATCTCCCATATAGGCAGTTGGGAGTATGACGGGCAGTCGAAGTCACTCACCTGGTCCGACGAAACCTATCGTATTTACGGTGTCCTCCGGGAAGAGTTTCAACCAGCGCTCGCGACGGTGTTAGAACTGATCCACCCAGATGACCGCAGCAAGCTAGAACAGGCAAGAGAAGGAACCTTGCAGCGGAACCAGTCGATGGACTTGGAGCTCCGTATCCTCGTCCGGGACGGCGAAATTCGGGATTTGCACTTGTTGGGTCGGGCGATTCCCGGTCAGCCGGGTCAGCCGGTTGGCATGTCGGGGACCGTCCAGGACATCACCGAGCGCAAGCAGATTGAGGACACACTGCGGGAAAAAGAGCACATGTTGCGCGGTATTTTTGAGACCGCGGCCATCGGTATCTCGGCGTGCGACCGGGATGGGAGAATGATAGAATTCAACCCCGCTTATCAAGAAATGCTTGGCTACACTGCAGAAGAGTTAAAATCCAAAACATTTTGGGACGTCACACACCCGGACGATCATCATCTCGAAGAGCCACATTTTGTAAATATGTTGACTGGCCGGTCGGCCTCTTACCGGTCCGAAAAAAGATACATTCATAAAAACGGCTCGGTTATCTGGGTGAATTTGAATGTTGCAACCCTGAAAGATGCTGCGGGATCTGTAATCGGAACCCTTTCGACGGTCGAAGACATCACTGAGCGCAGGCAAGTGGAGGACACTCTCCGGGAAAGAGAGCACATGTTGCGCGGCATTTTTGAAACGGCGCCTATCGGTATTTGCGCATGCGACCAGGAAGGGCGATTTATCCAATTCAACCCCGCCTACCACAAAATGTTGGGCTACACCGCGGAAGAGTTAAATAGCAAAACATTTTGGGACGTCACCCACCCGGACGATCATACCCTCGAGGAGCCTCATTTTGCCGACTTGATGACCGGCCGTGTTGATACCTATCGATTCGAAAAAAGATATCTTCATAAGAATGGCTCGATCATCTGGGTCAGCCTGAATGTTGCGGACCTCAAGAATGCCGAAGGAGGTGTCATCGGAATCCTGGCGGCAGTCGAAGACATCACCGAGCGCAAACGGAAGGAACAGATTCTGGCCGAGAGCGAGGCGAGACTGGCGGATGCGCAAAAAATCGGCCAGATCGGTAATTGGGAGCGAAGTCTCGTCACGCAAAAGCTCGTATGGTCGGATCAACAATTTTCGCTTTTTGCTTACGACCGCAACAAGGGTTTGCCGAGTCTCGAAATGTTTCTCAATCGCATTCACCCGGATGACCGGGGGCTTGTCGAAAATGCCATATGGGAACAAAACACTGAGGGCGGTGGGCGCCATTTCGATTATCGCATCGTTCTGCCGAGTGGAGAGGTGCGCTTCATTCAGGAACGGGTCGCGCAAACGCTCGACGACTCGGGAATGGGGGTGGGGCTCAAAGGTACCGCCCAGGACATCACCGAGCTGAAACGCGCCGAGGCTGATCTGCGAGAAAGCGAGGCGCGCCTTGCCGAAGCGCAACAGCTCGCCAATGTCGGCAGCTGGACCGTGTTCGTTGAAGACGGCAAACAGGCCAAATCAATTTGGTCAACCGAACTGTGCCGAATATTCGGAATCCCGCAGGAAGATGTCCCGCAGGGTGCCGACGCTTACGCCAGTATGGTGCCCGAGCAAGACCGCGATTTGGTCAATCAAGCGTGGGCCAAGTCGCTCGATACCGGAGTTCCCTATGAATTGGAACATCGTATTGTGCGCCCGAATGGAGAGATACGGTTTGTCCGTACCAACGCGCGATCGTTCAAAGAACAAGCACCAGGCGTCACGCACTGGATCGGTGCGACGAGCGATATCACTGAACGGAAGATTGCCGAGGAAAAACTTCAACAAGCACAGAAGATGGAAGTTGTCGGCCAGCTTACCGGCGGTGTTGCGCATGACTTCAACAATCTTTTGACAGTGATTGTGGGCAACCTGGAACTTATTTACGATAGCGTGGGAGACGATAGCCCGCTGCGCGACATGATCGAACGCAGCATGAAAGCCTCCGATCGCGGTGCCGCGCTGACACAACGGCTTCTTTCCTTTTCGCGCAAACAGACCCTACTGCCCACTGACCTCGATTTGAGTAAGTTGGTTGTCGGACTGACCGATATGCTGCGTAGCGCCCTCGGCGATACGATTGAAATCGTTATTGCGGGAGAAGCGGATCTTTGGCTGTGCGCTGCCGACCATTCGCAAGTGGAAAGCGCGTTGCTAAATTTGGCCATCAACGCACGTGATGCAATGGCGGACGGCGGTCGCTTGACGATCGAAACGCGGAATATATCCATGGACGATGAAGATGTCGCCTCTCAAGACGAGGTCGATCCCGGCGATTATGTCATGCTTGGCGTTGCGGATACGGGAAGCGGCATTGCGAGCGAAACGCTCAAACATGTCTTCGAACCGTTCTTTACCACCAAAGGCGTCGGCAAGGGGTCTGGGCTGGGCCTGAGCATGGTCTATGGCTTTGCCAAACAGTCCGGCGGAACGGTCACGATTGAGAGCGAGCCCGGTGTCGGGACCACGGTCAAACTCTATTTGCCACGCTCGCCCGCGCAAGATGGCAATGTGGCTATGGATGGGGAAGTAGCGGCATACCCGGCGGCCACGACGACGAGGCACTGACCGCGAAGTTAGCGCCGCGTCAGGCCGTCAAATATTCCGGCAGTCGTCGAGGAAGCGCTGGTAGCGCTCGACGAACATGTCGGCATAGACGCTATAGTCGAATTCGATCGGCCGCTCAGTGACTTGCGACAGGATGCCCCATAAGAATTCACGCAGCGCGCCGATTGCCTTGGCGGCGGCGAAGCGGCGCGACAATTCCTCGTCCGGCGGCGCGCCGTAATAGCTTTCGAGCATGATGCGGTCTTCCGCCCGGTCCAAATCGCAGTTCATCGCCAGCACGCCCATATCGAATAGATCCATGCTGAAGCCGGCATATTCGAAGTCGACAAACCACAGGCGCGTATCATCGTCGATGATGATGTTTTGCGGATTGATGTCGTTGTGGCCATAGACGATATGAGTCTTGCCGATCGCCGCCTCGAGCTCGTCATTCTCGGCCACTAGATTGGGCAACAGTGCCCGCCATTTTTCGTCGAGTGTGTCGCCGCGTTCGCGCAATTGCCGCACATACCAACGGTTATGGTGAAACGGCCAAAACACCGCCCCGTTATCCTCAAGATGCTTGTGCGCCTCGGTATGCAGGCGGTGGATGAGTTCCGCCGCCTTGACGATCATCTCGGGCACATGGAGGTCCTCGGGCAGCAAATTACGGCCAGGAATGAAGCCCAGCACGGTCAGGCCCGGCTCGTTATAAAACACCTCGGCCGCAACGCCTGCTGCATGCGCGGCGCGTAGCGCCGTCACCTCGTTGCTGCGGAACACGCCGAGATGCGGCTCGTCTTCGCCGATGCGCACCACATAGCGTTTGCCGCCGTCCTCGACGGTCAAATTGATATTGCTGAGGCCGCCGCTCAACAATTGCGGCGCCACGGCGCCCTGCCAGATCGGCAGCGCCTTCGCGCGGGCGATGGCGGGCGCGGCCATCTCCGCCGCGCCTTGGGCATTGCCGATGGCGTCAAACACGCCCTCTGAATTAATCTCTTCCGCCATCGTCTAACTTCTAACGCGGCTGGAATCGGGATTGTAAAGCGGGCCGAGATGGAGTTCCGCATCGACTTGCCGGTTGGCGCTCTCCAACCGGTAGGTGCCAGCCTGAAGATACTCTTTCGTCACGCCGTCGCTGTGGCGGATATAGCCCATGCCGATATGCTTGCCGATGGTATGGCCGTAGCCGCCCGAGGAGAGCCAGCCGACTCGCTCGCCGTCGCGGATGATGGTCTCGCGCCCGGTTAGCAGCAAATCCGGATCGTCTTCGGCGGTGAGAGTCACCATCCGTTTGGCGAGCGGCGCCTCGCGCTGACGCAGAAGTGCATCGCGGCCGATGAATTCGCCCTCCTTACCGAACGCCACGGCGAAGCCGAGCCCGGCTTCGAGCGGCGTGTGGTCGGGGCCGATATCCGCCGCCCAGGCACGGTAGCCTTTTTCCAGGCGCAAGCTATCGATCGCGCGGTAACCGGCATCGACCAGGCCGAACGCCGCACCTTTCGCGCGCAGCGTTTCGTAAACGGTGAGCATATATTCGCTCGGCACGTGCAGCTCCCAGCCGAGCTCACCGACATAGGTGAGACGCAGCGCCCGCACCGGCGCGCCGCCTATCTGAATTTCTTGGGCCGCCATGAAGGGGAAGGCTTCCGCGCCGACATCGCCTTCCGCCGCGGCCTCGAGGATTTGCCGCGCATTGGGCCCCATCAGCGAGAGCACGCCGAAGGCGGAAGTGACATCGACCAGGGAGGCGTGGGCGTCGTCTGGAATATGGCGCTGGATTTGGTCGAAATCATGGGTGGCGAAACCGGTGCCGGTGACGATGTAATACTGGTCCTCGGCAACGCGCGTCACGGTGAGATCGCACTCGATGCCGCCATGGTTATTCAGCATCGCGGTATAGGTGACGCGCCCCGGCGCGGTCGCTACATCGCCGGCGCAGATGCGCTGTAACACCGACTCCGCATCGCGCCCCACCAACGTAAACTTGGCGAACGAGGACTGATCGAAAAGTGCGGCGGCATTGCGGCAGGCGGTATGTTCGGCGCCGACGTAATCATGCCAATTGGGCCGCGCAAAACTGTTGATCTCGACCGGCTCGATGCCCTCGGGCGCGAACCAGTTGGGCCGCTCCCAACCGAACTTGGCGCCGAAACAAGCGCGTTTCTCTTTGAGTGCGCCATAGATGGCGCTGCGCCGGAGCGGCCGCCCGGCGGTCATTTCCTCATAGGGCCAGATGATGGTGTAGTGATGGCCCTGGCCTTCGAGCGAGCGCGCCAGAACCTGATTGTCGGAGCGATGATAGGCGCCGAAGCGGCGGATATCGAAGCTCCACAAATCGAACGGCGGTTCGCCGTTCAAAATCCATTCGCCGATCACCATGCCGGCGCCGCCTGCGCCGGTGACGCCGTAAGCATTGAAGCCGGCGCTAACGAACAGATTGCGCACTTCCGGCGTCTCGCCCATGACCGGATTCTGGTCCTCGGTAAAGGCTTCGAGGCCGTGGATCCAGCTCTTGATGCCGGCGGTCTGAAGTGCCGGGATCCATTCCATCAGCCCTTCCAGGCGCGGCATGAAATGGTCGAGATTTTCCGGCATCAGCTTGAATTCATGGCCCTCGGGGATTGCGCCGAGATGGGGAATGGGGTCGGGATCGTATTGCCCGACGATCAAACCGCCGACTTCCTCGCGGATGTAATGCCAGAGATCCGGGTCGCGGAACGTCGGCATGTCGCGCGTCACCCCGTCGATGGGCTCGGTGATGAAGTAGCAATGATGCGACGGCTGGATCGGGATATTGACGCCTGCGAGGCGGCCAATCTCGCGCGACCAGATGCCGCAACAGATCACCGCCGTCTCGCAGTTTATTTTTCCGTGCTCGGTCTCCACCACGCGGATCGCCCCGTGATCGATGTCGAAGCCGGTTACCACGGTGTCCTCGAAAATGCGCGCGCCATATATGCGCGCCCCCTTGGCCAGCGCCATGCACAGATCGGACGGG
>PTKB01000200.1 GCA_002937555.1 Alphaproteobacteria bacterium MarineAlpha10_Bin2
TGACGACATTGCCGGCCTGATAGAGGCCGCGCGCCCGCCGCCCCTGTCCGCCGCGCACGAGCCCGGCATGGCGGCCATGGGCCGCGGTGAACAGCATCACCAAAGAGGATGTTTCGCCGTGCCGCCCCGACGACAGGACAACGCCCGTATCGCTCCATTCCATGGCACGCATATAGCACGGGCCGCGCCCGCCCGCTTGCCGAGAAGCGGCGCAGGCCGATTTAAGTTGTCAAATAATTAATCTTATCGGGTCAGTGTTTTGGTCGAAATTTGCTTTTCTTGAGCAATCGCAAAGACGGAAGCTATGAACCATCCCGGCGTCCACGGCGCCCTGCCCTTTTCGGACTCTGCCAGCCAAGCTGCGGGATACGATCTCGCGGAAGTGGAAGTGGTGCTGTTCAGCCCGATCCAGAATACCCGGCGCGTCATCCTCGATGCCGTACACGGTGCGGGGTTCCGCCGCGTCAACGTGGTTATTTCGATCGAAAAGTTGCGCCGCGCGGTGCGCGACGCCGGCTTGGATATGCTGGTTCTCGAAGCCAAGGAGCTCATCGAAGCCGTGTGCGACCATATCCGCGATATCCGCCATGGCCGGCTCGGTAACAATCCGTTTCTCGTCATCAATGTCATTACCTGGAAGCCGAGTGACGATGTGATCCGCACCTTCATCGACGCCGGCGCCGACGACATCATCGTCATGCCGATTTCCATAGGCGCGGTCACCAGCCGGATCGACAACATCATCGAGAACCGCAAGAAATTCGTCGCCACGCCGCGCTATGTCGGCCCGGACCGGCGCAAACCCGGTCGCGGCAACGATACCGAACTTGCCGGTTTCGATGTGCCCAACGGCGTACGCTATAAAGCGACCGGCGATGAATCGGCGAAAGTGGATATGGCGAGGATCGAGCGCGCCAATTCCATCGTCCGCGAACATCGGTTACGGCGGACGACGCTGCAATTCCGCAGTACCGCCGCCGTCATGGAACAGTTCATCAAGGACCACCCGGGGGAAAGCGTGCCGTTGGACGATGTGTCCGATATGTCGGAGATGGCTCACTATATTGCGCGCCATATCGAGAACGATTCCCGCCCGGAGGTCCTCAGCCTGGTGGAGAGCCTGCAAAAAATCATGGACGAGGCCGCCGTGGACAGCCGCCCGGAAGCCGATTTGTTCGCCATTCTCGGCGTCCATGGCGACGCGCTGCTGGCGCTCCTGCGCGGCGAAGAGGAAGCGGCGGAGCTGGTGGTGCGCGCTGTCTTTACGGCCACCGAGGTGTTCGACAAACGGGTACAGAAGAAGCGGGACGCCGCAGAGAACGACGCAGAGGATGACCTCTAGCTGTCGAATTCGAGGCCGAGATCGCGGTAGCGTTCCGGGTCGTCGTGCCAGCCTTCGCGGACTTTCACGAATAAAAATAAATGTACGCGCCGGTCCAGCAGGCTCTCGAGCTCGGTGCGCGACTCCTGGCCAACCGATTTGATGCGCTGCCCGCCCTTGCCCAGAACCATGGGTTTGTGGGCGTCGCGCGAGACATAGACGATTTGCTCGATCCTGAGCGAGCCGTCTTTCAGCTCGCGCCAGGTTTCGGTTTCCACGGCGAGCGAATAAGGCAGTTCCTGATGCAGTTGCAGGAACAGCTTCTCGCGGGTGATTTCCGCCGCCAACAGGCGCTCGGAGATATCGCTGAGCTGATCTTCGGGATAGAGCCACGGGCCTTCGGGAAGCAGCCCGAGGAGATGGTGCAACAAATCCTCGACGCCCTGGCCGTCGAGCGCCGAAATCATGAAGATGCGCTCGGCGGAGACGCCATCGTCCAACTGGGCGGCGAGCGGCAGCAGGTTCTCATGCGACACCTGGTCGATCTTGTTGATGGCGATCAGCGCCTTGCGCCCCGATTTGATCAGGCGGTCGCGAATCCGCTTGGTGTTGCCATCGAGACCCTTCATTGCATCGACCAGTAGAAGAATGGCGTCGGCGTCTTGGGCGCCGCTCCAAGCGGCATGCACCATGGCGCGCTCCAGGCGGCGCTTGGCGTTGTCGAATATGCCCGGCGTATCGACGAGCACAAGCTGCGCCGCGCCTTCGACGCGAATGCCGCGAACCCGCGCGCGGGTGGTCTGCACTTTGGGCGAGACGATCGATACTTTGGCGCCGACCAGGCGGTTCACGAGCGTGGATTTGCCGGCATTGGGGGCGCCCAGAATGGCGACGAATCCGGCGCGCCGCGGCTCCGCCGTCTCAGCCATCTTGCGCCACCAACCGCTCGAGCAGGATCTCCGCCGCCGCCTGCTCGGCGGCCTGTTTGCTGCCGCCCGAGGCGGTGGCGCCCGGCAAATTGGCGATGCGCGCCTCGATTTCGAAATGCGGCGCATGGGCCGGGCCTTGGCGCGCAATCAGACGGTAGACCGGCAACACGCCGTGCTGCGCTTGCGAAAATTCCTGCAGCGCGGATTTCGCGTCGCGCGGCGGGCTTTTCTCCCCGGCCATCGGCGCCGCCCAGTAATGCCAGATGAAGCGCGCCGCCGCTTCATAGCCGCCGTCGACGAAGATCGCGGCGATAACCGCCTCGCAGGCGTCGGCGAGATTGGCGGCATTATCGCGCCCACCGCTGTCTTCTTCGCCCTTGGCCAGGATCAGGTGATCGCCGAAGCGCAACTGCCGGGCGATGCGCTCCAAGGCTTCGCGCCGCACCAGCGCGGTGAAGCGCCGCGCCAGGGCGCCTTCGCTTTCGCCCGGATATTGAATATGCAGCATCTCCGCCACCGCCAGGCCGAGCACGCGGTCGCCGAGAAATTCAAGCCGCTGATTTGACTGGACATCGCCCGAGACGGCGCTCGGATGCAGGAACGCGCGCGCCAAGAGCTGGCGGTCGTCGAAACGGTGAAAAAGCTTCGCCTCGAGATTTTCGGCGAGGGCCTGAACCCGGGCCGCGTCGACGGCGGCCAGGGCGTTGCGGCGCCCGGCCACTAGCGCACCGCGGTGAACAAGCGCTCGAAGCGGGTCGCCTCGCCCCACTTCCAAACTTCCCAAATCGCGGCGCCGCCATTGGTCGAATAGAAGATGAATTCCGCGCGGCCGATCAGATTCTCCGCCGGAATGAAGCCGACGCCGGAATAGGCATTGTCGATGCGGCTATCGAGCGAATTGTCGCGGTTGTCGCCCATGGCGAAAAAATGCCCCTCCGGCACGAGATAGACGTCGGTGTTGTCGAGATTGCCGTTGGGATTGGCGTCGAGGGTGTGGTGGGCGACGCCATTCGGCAGTATTTCCGCGAACTGGGCGATCGAGCGCGAGCGGCCGTAAACGTCGGAGAAGGTAAAATTCTCGACCTGGCGGCGCTCGATCGGCACATCGTTGACGTAGAGCAGCCCTTGCTTGACCTGGATGCGGTCGCCCGGCAGGCCGACAATGCGCTTGATGTAATCGGTTTCGTTGTCGCGCGGCAGCTTGAACACGGCGACATCGCCGCGCTCGGGCGCCGAGCCGAACAGGCGGCCGGAGAACAGGTCGATGTTCCAGGGCAGCGAATATTTGCTGTAGCCATAGGCGTATTTGGAGACGAACAGATAGTCGCCGACCAGCAGCGTCGGGATCATCGAGCCGGAAGGTATGTTGAACGGCTCGAGCGCCACCGTACGCACGATCATCGCCGCGATCACCGCATAGAGAACGGTGCGGATGGTGTCCCACCATCCGCTGGATTTCTTTTTTCTCGAACTTTCGCTGATCTTCGTTCTTGCCATGGGGCTCTGGGAATTTGGTTACGGTTGGCGACACACTTGCCCGGCCTCCGGGCGCCGCGTTCGCGTCACTCTGGCGCGGCGGCGAGAGCGGTGATGATCACGATGGCCTGGGCGGTCGGCGGTTCGTCGGTTAGAGAAACGTCGATCTGTGTGGTCATGCCTGAAGGCGTTAGGGATTGCAAGCGTTCCGCTGCGCCACCGGTGAGCCGCATGGTCGGTTTTCCTGACGGCAGATTGACGACTTCCATGTCGCGCCAGTAGACGCCCTGTCGGAAACCCGTGCCCAGAGCCTTGGAGCACGCCTCCTTGGCGGCGAAGCGCCGGGCATAGCTTTCGGCGCGGGCCGCGCGGCGGTCGGATTTGGCGCGTTCGCCGGCGGTAAAAATTCGGTTGGTGAAGCGCTCGCCGAAGCGCTCCAGGGTGCGCTCGATGCGCCGGATATCGATGAGATCGCTGCCGAGGCCGATGATCATGGGAGGAAGAAAGCCGCGCCGGCACCCTCAGGCGCGACGTGCGGCCAAAGCGGTAGGCTGTGCTGCCCTGCTCATCCGCCCTTGCTTTCGCCGGCGGTGCGGTTGATCGGCGTCACCGTGGGCCCTACTGAACGGGGTTACTCCGACGACCCACGCTTCTTCCTCCCCACATACGGAAGTCCCGGGGCGGGAATCCGAGAACGGATCTCGGTTTCGGCCGAGAA
>PTKB01000201.1 GCA_002937555.1 Alphaproteobacteria bacterium MarineAlpha10_Bin2
GCGCCTCGGTAGCGAAATAGCCGGCGAGCGCTATCCGTTTGTCCGGCGCCGGGATGGGCGCGCGGGCCGGCGAGCGCTTGCGCCATCCCGTAGCCTCTAAATCCGCGAGCGGTAGATCCTCCGGCAGTGCCGACGCGGCGATTTCTTCGTCGCTTTCCTGCAGCGCCGGATGATTCAACCCCATGCGGAGCGCGATAAGGCGCGTGATTTCGCCGTGCGATTTGGCCTCGCCGAGGGGTTCCACCGCCTGCTTGTTGATCGACACATAGTGATGCCCCCAGGTGGTGTGCACATCGAAATGCTCCAATTGGGTGGTTGCCGGCAATACGATATCGGCGCGCCGCGCGGTATCGGTCATAAAATGCTCGAGCACCACAGTGAACAAATCCTCGCGCTCCAAGCCGCGGCGCACTGCGCCGGAATCGGGCAGCACCACCGCCGGATTCGTGCCCCACACCAGGACGCCCTTAATCGGTTGGCCACCATCATCGCCGTTCAGTATTGCGCCGAGCCGGGACAGTTCGAGGCTGCGCACTTTCTCCTGTTTGAGATCGGGGCGCGCGGCGTGGGCGAGATTGACGTCCGGGAATGTCATCAGCGCCAGCCCGCCGCCCGCGGAGCGCCAGTGACCGGAAAGAATGCACAGCGCCGAAAGATTCCAGACGAACGCCTCACCTTGCACAGTCTGTTGCGGGCCGACGCCGCAGCGCACCATCCCAGGCTCGGCGGCGGCAAATTCGCGCGCTAGCGAAACCACGGTCGCGGCATCGATGCCGCAGGTCTCGGCCACACGTTCCGGCGTCCAGGGTTCGACTTGCTCGCGGAATTCGTCGAGATCATGCGCCATCTGTTCGGCGTATTCGAGATCGGCCAGGCCCTCGGTGAGCAAGACACGCGCCATGCCGGCGGCAAGCGCCGCATCGGAGCCGGGGCGAATGGCGATATGTTCGTCGCATTTCGCCGCCGTCTGGGTGTAGCGCGGGTCTATGCAGACAATGCGCGCGCCATTCCTCTTGCGCGCTTCGTTCAGGAAATGCCAATGGTGGTGGCCGGTGGTCAGCACGTTCACGCCCCACAGGATGATGAACTTGGCATGAACATATTCTTCCGGATCGAAGCCGATCGTGTGGCCGGTGGCCATCATGGCGAGGCCGGGCGCGCCGCAAATGTTGCCGATCATGTCTGAGGCGCCGAGCGCATGAAGGAGCCTGAGTGGCGCATATTTTTGCACCGCGCCCATCGAGCCAAAATAGGTGACAGGCATCAGCGCTTCGCCGCCATGGCGGGTGATGATCTCGCCGAAGCGTTCGGCGATGGTATCGACGGCCTGTTCCCAGGAAATACGCTCAAATTCACCCGCGCCCTTGGCGCCGGTGCGGCGCAGCGGATGCAACAGGCGCTCCGGCGAATAGGTGCGGGTCGGATAGTCGTTGACCTTGGCGCACAGCACGCCGCGGGTGAAGGGATGCGCCTTGTCGCCTTCGACGCGCACCACCTTGCCGTCCTCGACATGCGCCTGCCAGGCGCAGGTGTCCGGGCAATCCAACGGGCATGTGCCCTGTACTACCTTCGTCTCCGCCATTTCCCGTCTCCTCTCCGAATCAATCCGGCTAGCCATCATAAGAGCAAACCCGGCATCATTTCGAGCGCAACCTTTGTTCGCTTAATCATGGCACGGCCTCTCCGGCTCGGCTAACATTGCCGCCATGACTGATATATTCCGACCGACACGGCGCACCTTTCTGCGCCATTCCGCCGCCGTTGCTCTCGCCGCCGGCGCCGCGGGCGCCTGGCCTGCGCGAATTCGCGCCGAGGACTCTCGGTCCTACCTGCTCGGCACCGGCACCACCGGCGGCACCTATTATCCTGTGGGCGTCGCCATCGCGACAATGGTGAAGGTCAAGCTCGAGCCCAAGGCGAAGATCGCCATGTCGGCGATTACCTCCGCCGGGTCGGGCGAAAACCTCAAGCTGCTGCGCGAGAACCAGGTGCAGTTCGCCATTTTGCAGGGCCTCTGGGGCGCCCATGCGCGGGCCGGCAGCGGGCCGCTGGAAAGCGTCGGGCCGCAGGCGTATCTCCGCGGCATCTCGATGCTGTGGCCGAACGTCGAACATTTCATCGTCCGCGCCAAGTATGCCCAGAGCGGAACGGTGGCGGATTTGCAATCGCTCGCCGGCAAGGGCTTTTCCATCGGCAAGCGCAATTCCGGCACCGAGGGCTCGAACCGCCATATCCTGGCCGGCCTTGGCATCGACCCGGAGGCGGCGTTCGACCTCGCCTATCTCGGCTATGGCCCGAGTGCGGACGCGCTGATCAACGGCAAGATCGCCGGTATGAGCACGCCGGCCGGGCCGCCGGTGTCCGCCGTGACGCGGGCCTTTGCCGCGCTCGGCGCGGACATCACCATCCTCTCCTTTACGGCGGAGGAAACCATGCGCGCCAATGCCGGGTTCGATCTGTGGACGCCCTATACGCTCCCCGCCGGCACCTATCCGGGCCAGGAGCGCGACGTCGCCACCATCGCCCAGCCCAATTTCCTCGGTGTGCGCGCCGATGTCGATGAAGAGGCGGTCTATCAAATCACCAAGGCGATGCACGAAAACCTGCCGTTCCTGCACAATATCCATAAGGCGACGCACGCGATCTCGTTGGAAAGCGCTTTGAGCGGCCTGCCGGTACCGCTGCACAGTGGCGCCGCGCGCTTCTATCAAGAGAGCGGACTGGAAATTCCCGGAGCGCTGCTCGGCGGCTGATGGCCGCGCCCGCAATCGAACAAGGGACAGGCGCCAAGCGGATCGAACGCTTTGTCTATTGGTTCGGCGCCGCCCTGTCGCTGGCGCACGTCTATTTCAATGTCATCGCCACCCTGCCGGAATTGTGGCTGGCGGCTATCCATTTTTCCGGTTTCGGCCTGATCTGCCTGCTGGTGACGCCGCTGGCTGGGCGCCCGGCACGCCGGTTTGGCGCAACTTTAGCGTTCGGCGTCGATCTCCTGCTGGCGCTCGCGCTGGGCCTGGCGGCGCTTTATGTGGTCCTCTCCGAAGTGCCACTGGCGGCGCGCGGCTTCGATTACGGCGCGCTCGACTATATCGCCGGGTTGGCGCTGATTGTCTTCGCCATCGAGCTCGCGCGCCGCGCCACCGGGCCGGTGATCCCGATTCTCATTATCGTCGCCGTCAGCTATGTCGCCTGGTGGGGGCGCTATGTCGGCGGCGTGCTGCATTTCCCCGGCCTGTCGCTCGAAGTGGTGCTGCTGCGCGGCAGCTATGGCGATGAGGGCATGTTCGGCCTGGTGGCCAACATCTCGTCGAGCTTCGTCTTCATGTTCGTGCTGTTCGGCGCCTTCTTGATCCGCTCCGGGGCCGGCGCGTTTATCGTCGATTTGGCCCGCGCCTTGGCCGGCCGGATAACCGGCGGCCCGTGCCCTGGTCATGGCCCGCACCGCGTTTTCCATGGGAACGAGTACCGTGATGTTCAGGTCTTTGATTGCCCCACTGGCGTACACTGCCATGGCGATCGCTTCCATGGTTTCGTCGTCGGGATATTCGATAATGGTCACTACGTGGTAGGTGCCGAAGCAAAAGTCGAAAGTCTCGATCTTGCCGCCCAACAATTGTGTATGTTCCCGCAATATCGCACCGCGGTCCTGGGGGTTATTGATCATCTTCGCCATCGCTTCGCTGGTATAGGAGAGTTGGAACAAATAACGGGACATGCCGTGACCTCCTCTGGGAACAGCTTGGCTCCAAGCTGGGATAATCTAACTAACTTGGGTGCGGGCCGCCCGGGGCAGGCCGCAACACCGCCGGTATAATAACCAGGCGCGTCCGTGGCCCCAAGGGTCCGTGGGCTCCCGGCTTCGCTCAAAGTCGCTTTGTGGGGCCGGCCCTTTCATCCACTTTGCGGGCACGATGAGGTTTCCACGACTACTGGGCGGTAGAACCGCCGTCGATCACGAGCTCACTGCCGGTAACGAAGGATGATTCGTCGGATGCCAGGTATAGCACCCCATAGGCCACCTCGATAGGCTGGGCGGACCGACCCAAGGGGATCCTTTCCTCGGTCTCCCTCTGGCGCTTCGGGTCACTCCAACGGCCTTCAGTCATGGGGGTATCTATGGGGCCGGGATGGACCGAATTGGCCCGGATGCCCTCGCTGGCGTACTGGATGGCGGTGGCCTTGGTGAAGAGCCGCACCGCTCCCTTGGATGCGCCGTAGGCCGCCAAGCGAGGGCTGCCGTGTAGCCCGGCCGTGGAGGAAATGTTTATGATCGAGCCGCCGCCGGCCTTCCGCATCTCGGGGATGGCCGCCTTGGTGCCCAGGAACACACCCTTGGCGTTGACATCCAGGACGATATCCCATAGCTCGACCGCCGTTTCCTCGACGGTGCCGCCCCGGCCGATGCCCGCGTTATTCACCAGAATATCCAG
>PTKB01000202.1 GCA_002937555.1 Alphaproteobacteria bacterium MarineAlpha10_Bin2
GGAAACCGCCAACGAACAACTGGCCAAGCTGAGCATGACTGACCGCCTGACCGGCCTGCTCCAGCGAAGCGCCGCCGGCGAACTCGTCCTCCAACACGGTGGACAGGCGGTAGAGGCTGTCAATCGCCGCATCCAGCGCCATTTCCCGGTGCAGCTCATCGCGGACTTCGTCGAACGTGATACGTCGCGGCGGGATAATTTCGTCGACCTGGAAGAGGTGCCAGCCGAGCGACGTCTGAACCGGATCGCTGGCGCTGCCGGCGGTCAACTCGAACACCACGTCGCCGGCCTCGGCGGGAAGTGCTGCGTGCTCGATACCGCCCATCTTGAGCGCCGTGGCACCGCGCCGCGCCAGCTCTTGCGCGACTTGCTCGAAGCTCTGTCCCGCGTTCAGCAAATTGCGGCCGTCGCGGATCAGCGCTTCGTCGGTAGACAGGATTTGCTGCACCTCGCGCTGCTCGGGAAGGTCGTAAGCGGCGGCGCGTCCGTCATATTCGGCTCTGAGATCTTCATCGCTCAATTCGATTTCGCCGATGATGGAATCAGGCGTGAGATGCAAATAGGTGATGGCGCGGTATTCCGGTGCGGTGAATCTGGCGGTGTGCTCATTGTAATAGCGATCGATCTCGGCTTCGCCCGGCGCGGAGATGTCATAGCTGGCGTCGCTCGGAATAATCGCGATCCTGGCGCTGCGCATCTCGTTGCGGTAGCGGTAAAGCGCATCGGACAGCGCTCTCGGCGCCTGCCGGTTCCCCGCCACGGTGCGAATAAGTTGGTCGCTGCGGATTCCGGCGCGAATTCTGTCTTCATATATTTCCGGCGAAAGATTGTTGCGCCGCAAAGTGAGTTCATAGCGCTCGCGGTCGAATTCCCCGTTTTCTCCGGCGAACACGCTTTGATCCAGGATTTCGTTGCGCACCATGATATCGGCGACACTAACCCCAAGGCTCTCTGCTTCCTCCTCGATCAGCGCCTCGCCAATCAGACTTCGCAATACTTGATCGACAAGGCCCATCGATATCGCCTGCTCCGTGGTGAAAGTAGGCACACGTTGTTGGATGCGCTGCATCTCACGCCGGAATTCGGCCCCGAAGCGGGCTGTCGAAATCTCCACATCGCCCACCATGGCGATGGAGGAGGCGCTGCCGCCGCCCCTGAAGACATCGCCAAAGCCGAGTGAGATGACCAGCGCCGCGCCAGCGACGACAATGATGATCTTGCCGGTCCAGGTCTGCGAGCCCTTTCTGATAGCATTGAGCATAGCCGTGAAGAATCCCTTCTAACCCATTGAAACTGCGGGTTGCTCCCGAGGAAGCAACGGTCCGGATCATAGAGGCGCGGGGAGGGGGCCGCAATACGCAATTCCCGCCGCCGGCGGCGCCCGGGCGGCGCTGGCAATCGCCGGGACGCTATGTTAATTCTGCGCCGAATTTCCGCATTATTCATGGTGTGTCATGTCTCAGCCTTCGGGCGGTGCGGCGGCGTCGCGCCCTATGGTCGCCGCAAATTGGAAGATGAACGGTCTCCGGCGCGGTGGCCGGGATTTGGCGCGCGCGCTCGCCGGTCTCAAGCGTGCGGCGGATGCGCCGGCTTGCGACATCGTTATCTGTCCGCCGGCAACGCTGCTGTTCGAGCTTCGCGACGCGTTGCAGAGCGCCGGCATCGCGCTTGGCGGCCAGGATTGCCACTCCGAAGGAATGGGCGCTCATACTGGCGATATCAGTGCTGATATGCTGGCCGATTGCGGCTGCAGTCATGTCATATTGGGGCATTCCGAACGGCGGATGGATCACGGTGAGACCAGCAAAATGGTGTGCGGAAAAGTTGCAGCAGCGCTGCGCGCCGGATTGTGCGCGATCCTCTGCGTCGGCGAGAGCGAGGACGACCGAGAAGCCGGGACCGCCCTTGAAGTGGTCGGCGAGCAATTGCGCAACTCTCTGCCCGAAGCCGGCGGCAGCGCCGATATTGTCATTGCCTATGAGCCCGTCTGGGCGATCGGTACGGGCCGCACGCCGAATGCCGGCGAAATTGGTGAAATGCACCAGCATATCCGTAACTTATTCGACGCGTTAAAAACTGGCGGCAAAAGCGGCTTGCGCGTGCTATATGGCGGGTCCGTAAACGCGGAAAATGCCGGAGATATCTTGTCTATTGCGGGCGTCGATGGCGCCTTGGTCGGCGGCGCCAGCCTGTCGGCAGAAAAATTTTGGAATATTTGTGCCCATTACGGCCGCTAACATGACCATGCAGCCGAAACCGCACTGAACCCAGCGAGGCAAGGGTGGAAACCATACTTCTCGTAATATTGGTGATTGTCGCTGTCACGATGATCGGCGCGGTGCTCCTTCAGCGCAGCGAAGGCGGTGCGCTCGGTATCGGCGGCGGTGGCCCGGGGGCCATGTTCTCCGCCCGCGGCTCGGCCAATTTTCTGACCCGTCTGACCGCCGGTTTGGCGGCGGTGTTTATGATTTTGAGCCTGGTGCTGGCGGTTCTCAGCCGAGAATCAGATGAAAGTGCTTCGGTCATGGACGCGCCTACTGCACCGATTGGCGAAGATTCAAATGAGTTACAGCCATTCGATTCGGAAGATTACGATCCGGAAGCACTGGACAGCGGTTCCGTGCCGATCGCTCCGGAGCCGGAAGCTATGGAAGTCGACGTCGAATCCGCGCCGCCAAAACCCGAGTCGGCTCAGCAATCGGGTGAAAGCGACCAACCGAGCGTTCCCTCGCCGGACTGATAAGCCTTGCAGAACGAGGCGTTCGGCTGGTCTTCGAAAATTCGTTGACCTAATGCTTGGGCCTTCGCTTCGCCTCTGTTACGTTAAGCGTCCATGACGCGGTACATTTTCATCACCGGCGGCGTGGTTTCCTCCCTCGGAAAGGGTCTCTCTTCTGCTGCCCTGGGCGCACTTCTGCAAGCGCGCGGTTATTCGGTCAGGTTGCGCAAGTTCGACCCCTATCTGAATGTCGATCCGGGCACCATGAGCCCGTATCAACATGGCGAGGTCTACGTCACCGACGACGGCGCCGAAACCGACCTGGATCTCGGCCATTACGAGCGTTTTACCGGGGTGCCGGCGCGGCGTAGCGACAGCGTCACGGCGGGCAAAATTTATTCCAGTGTGATCGCGCGCGAGCGCCGCGGCGACTATCTCGGCGGCACGGTCCAAGTCATCCCGCATGTTACCGACGCGATCAAGGAAGCGGTCACGGCGGACGCCGACGGCACCGATTTCGTACTCGTCGAGATCGGCGGCACGGTTGGCGATATCGAAGGGTTGCCGTTCTTCGAGGCGATCCGGCAATTCGGCTATGAACTGGGTCCGGACAGGGTGATGTATGTCCATCTCACCCTGCTGCCCTATATCCCGGCGGCCGGCGAGCTCAAGACCAAGCCGACGCAACATTCGGTGAAGGAATTGCGCAGCATCGGCATTCAACCCGATTTGCTGCTCTGCCGGAGCGACCGCGAGATTCCCGATTCCGATCGCCGCAAAATCGCGCTGTTCTGTAATGTGCCCGAGCGCCGCGTCATCGCTGCCACCGATGTCGCCAGCATTTACCAAGTGCCCGTCCATTACCACGCCCAAGGGTTCGATACCCAGGTGCTCGATCATTTCGGCCTCGACAGCGAAAGCGAGCCCGATCTCGACGTTTGGCGCAACATCGTCGACCGGCTGTTGGCGCCCGAGGGCGAAGTCAGCATCGCGGTCGTCGGCAAATATACCGGCCTCCAGGATGCCTATAAGTCGCTTGATGAAGCCTTGACGCATGGCGGCATCGCCAACAATGTCCGCGTCGATATGCGCTGGATCGACGCCGATGTCTTCGATAGCGACGGCGCCATGCAAGAGCTCGAATCGGTGAACGGCATCCTCGTTCCCGGCGGCTTCGGCGAACGCGGCGCGGAAGGCAAGATCGCCGCCGTTACATTTGCCCGGACCAAAAAGGTGCCCTATTTCGGAATTTGTTTCGGCATGCAGCTTGCGGTGATCGAAACGGCGCGAAATCTGGCCGGCTTGGAAAAGGCGAGCTCGACCGAATTCGGACCGTGCGAAGACGCCGTGGTCGGCCTGATGACCGAATGGAAGAGCGGCGAGGATGTCGAGCGCCGCAGTGCGGGCGACAATCTCGGCGGCACCATGCGCCTCGGCGCCTATGACGCCTTGTTGCGCACCGGCAGCAAAGCCCGCAAAGCCTATGGCACCGGGCTCATCAGCGAGCGCCATCGCCACCGTTACGAGGTCAACGTCAATTATCAGCGCCAATTGAAAGAAGCCGGCATGCGCTTTGCCGCCTTTTCACCGGACGGCGAATTGCCGGAAATCGTCGAGCGCGACGACCACCCCTGGTTCATCGGCGTGCAGTTTCATCCCGAGCTCAAATCCAAGCCCTTCGC
>PTKB01000203.1 GCA_002937555.1 Alphaproteobacteria bacterium MarineAlpha10_Bin2
CGTTTCTGATGCCTCTTGCGTTTCTGACGCCTCTGTCGTCTCGGACGTTTCAGGCGTTTCTGCGGTCTCTGGCGCCTCCGGCGTTTCTGGTGTCTCCGGCGTCTCGGGGTTCCCTGAAGACTCGGCGGGAGCGTCGTCCCCATCGTCGCGTGGGCGATGCTTCAGGCCGTACAGCAGATTGTCCTTCAGGCTGGAAGAAAAAATGTATGCATTCTGTCCGACAAACCCGATGCGCCGTCCGGTTACCGCTTCCGGCATTTCGCTCAGTTCGTTGCCGCCGGCGTTGAGCCGCCCGCCGGTCGGCTCGATCAGGCGCGCCAGCATCAGCATCAGTTCTTCCTTGCCGCTGCTCGAGGAGCCGACAACGGCAACATGATCAGAAACCGGAAACTTGAAGTTCACGCCGTTGACGATGGTGACTTGGTCTTCGTCCTGCAGGCTCAAATTGGCCGCCGCCACCTCGCCGTCAAACGATTCGAATTCGTCGGCGTCGGCATATTGCTTGTCTTCATCCATCAGCCCTTGCGGCTCGAACTGGCTGATCACCTGGTCATATTTGATGCGCGAATCGGCCTGGATCTGATAATAGGTCAGCAATGCCTTCCACGGCGGCGACAGATCCTTATAGGCCGCCAACACGGCGACCAGCGCGCCCAGCGATATTTCGTCATTGATCACCAGATAGCCGCCGATCGAGAAGAAGAAGAACGGCGTGAGCTGGGCCAGCAGATTGTTGAGAAACTTGATGAAGAACTTTTTGTTATAGATTTGAAAACGGATTGTGAAGATCGTTCCCAGGCGCTGGGAAAAATCGGCCAATTCGTATTGCGCCGTGTCGTTGGCGTGAATTTCCTGAATGCCGGAAACCGATTCGCCGATCTTCTCGGAGAGCTTGCGCACCTCGCGCACGCGCGCCTTGCCCAGCAAATTCACCTTCTTTTGCAGGCGCGGGATGATGTAGCCCTGGATCGGATACAACAGAATCGACGCAACCCCCATCATCGGATCCTGCGAGAAAATATAAAAGATCGCGGTCAACAGCAGCCCGCCCTGCAGCGCCGGCACGGCGAACGCATCGCCGATAAATCCGCCGAGCGGCTCGACCTCGGCGGTGATCATCGGGATCAGCTCGCCCTGGCTCACTTTGCGGAAATGCGCCAATGGAAAGCGTAGGATGCGCGAATAGAGCAGATATCTGAGTCGGCGCAGCATGCGCTCGCCCATGCGGCCCTTATAGATGTTGATGTACATCTTGAAGCCGCCGTTAACGAGCACGAGAAAGAGGAAAATGACGCACAGCGCTCCGAGCAGGGTCAGCTGCTCCATGTCCATAATCTCTATGCCGAGAATCGTTAGCGGGCGTGGAAACTCGTCGCCGACAACGGCCGGGTCATCGACCCTCAGCGCCGAATTGATGATCAGTTTGGGAATATCCAGCGAAGCGTAGTAAAACGGCATGGAGCAAACGGTCACCAAGAGGATATAAATCTGCTGCCCCTTGGTGTGTTTGAAGATGAATTTGTAAATATTTTTGTCCATGCGGACAGGCGCTCGCTTTGTTGCTCCTCCGAATTCGGCGCTTAGGTTAGTGTACCGGCCCTTCGCGGTAAACAGTGCGTTCATGAAATGTTTGCAATTCCATACGCCTAGGCGGCGCTGAACAGGCCATGAACGGCGCAGTCGCGTTTGTACTCAAGGGCTATCCCCGGCTCTCCGAAACCTTCATTGCGCAGGAAATCCGGGCCTTGGAGAAGCGTGGCCTCGATATCCGGCTCTATTCGCTACGCCATCCCACCGAAAAGGAGCGCCATCCGGTACACGGCGAAATCGCTGCGCCGGTGGTCTATCTGCCGGAATATCTGCACCATGAGCCGGCGCGGGTGGCGCGCGCCTGGAGAGCGCTGAGGCACGCCCCCGGTTACGCCGCCGCACGTCGCTGCTGGCTTAAAGATTTGCGGCGTGAGCGCAGCCGCAACCGGGTGCGCCGGTTTGGCCAGGCCCTGGTGCTGGCGCATGAATTGGCGCCGGACATCACCCATTTACATGCCCATTTTCTCCATACGCCAGCCTCGGTCACCCGCTACGCCGCGCTCCTGCGTGGCTTAAGATGGAGTTGCTCGGCTCATGCCAAGGATATCTGGACGTCTCCACGCTGGGAAAAATCGGAAAAACTCGCCGAATGCGCCTGGGCCGTGACCTGTACGCGGGCCAATTTCGACCATCTCTCCGCTCTCGCGCCCGACGGGCGGGTGCAATTGACCTATCACGGCCTTGACCTGACCCGCTTTCCGCCGCCACCGACCGCGCGCGCTGCACGCGACGGGACCGCGGCGAAGGACCCGGTTATCATCCTCTCGGTCGGCCGCGCGGTGGAAAAAAAGGGTCATGACGATCTCCTCGCGGCGCTGGCGCGCCTGCCCGACAGGCTGCAGTGGCGCTTTGAGCTCATTGGCGGCGGGCCGTTGCAGGGCCGCTTGAAGGCCCAAGCCGAACGCCTCGGCGTTGCCCGCCGCTGTATCTTTCATGGCCCGGTGGCGCAGGCGGCGGTGCTCGACGCCTACCGCCGCGCCGATTTGTTCGCGCTGATGAGCCGCCAGGCCGCCGATGGCGACCGCGACGGCCTGCCCAATGTGTTGATGGAAGCGCAGTCGCAGGCGCTGGCCGTTATGGCGACGGAAATCTCCGCCATTCCCGAATTGATTACGACAGAACGGAACGGCGTGCTCGTCGCCCCGGGCGATATCGACGGAGCGGCCGCGGCGCTTGAGCGACTGATCGCCGATGCGGCGCTGCGCGATCGTCTCGGTAATGCCGGACGTCGCGTTGTACATGAACAATTTTCCCTCGAGCCTTGCATCGAATCGCTGGCGCGGCGTTTTGGGCTGGCCGCGGCGGCGGCGGCCTGAGCCATGCGCATCGCCTTTTACGCACCGATGAAAGCGCCCACCCATCCGTCGCCGTCGGGCGACCGGCGGGTCGCCCAACTACTATGGCGGGCGCTTGAGGCGGGCGGCCATGAGGTCACTCTGGCGTCAGACTTTCGTGCCTATGACGGCGCCGGCGATGGCGACGTGCAACAGGCGCTGGCCCGGCGCGGCGCGGATATCGCCGCTGCTTTGATCGCCGAATGGCAAGCCGGCAGCGGCGCGGCGCGGCCCGATCTGTGGTTTTCCTACCATCTCTACCACAAGGCGCCGGATTGGCTCGGGCCGCCGGTTTGTGCGGCGCTCGACATTCCTTATGTCGCCGCCGAAGCGTCTTACGCGCGCAAGCAGACCGGCAGGGCCTACGCCGCCGGCCTCGAGGCGTCGCTGCACGCCATCGCCCGTGCCGATGCCATTCTGTCGTTCACCCCGGAAGACCAGGAAGCTTTGCAGCCAGTGGTGAAAAGCCCGGCCTGCCTGCACCGCATGGCGCCCTTTCTCGACGCGGCGCCCTACCGCGCGGCATATAGCGATCGCCAGCGCCACCGCGCCGTGCTCGCCCAGCGCCACGGCCTCGACATCAATCGCCCTTGGTTGCTGAGCGTCGCCATGATGCGCCCCGGCGATAAGCTGGCGTCCTACCGCTTGTTGGGCCGCGCCCTCAACCTGATCGCCGATCCGCCCTGGCAACTGCTCGTCGCCGGCGACGGCGAGGCGCGCGTTCATGTTGAGGAGGCGTTGCGCCCGATCGGCGACGAATATGTATTCTTTGCCGGCAAGCAGGACGCGGAGGATTTGATCGCCTTTTACGCAGCATCCGACCTCTTGGTGTGGCCCGCGGTGAACGAAGCGTTCGGCATGGTTCTCCTGGAAGCGGCGGCGGCGGGCCTGCCCGTGGTGGCGGGAAATTGGCGCGGCGTGTCGGAGATTGTCGCAAGCGGCGAAACCGGCATACTGATCGGCCCGTGGGACGATGTCGATTTCGCCGAAGCCGTCGTCGAACTGACCCGCGACAATAAGCGGAGGATTGCTATGGCCGAAGCTGCAGCGGCGCGGGCGGAAAGCGAACACAGCATGACGGCGGCGGTCACGGTCCTGAACCGGGCGCTCGAAGCGGCGTGCGCCCTACGCCGGCAGGCACGGCAATGACCCGCCTGGTGATGATCCGCCATGCCACGACGGCGTGGAACGAGGCGCGGCGGCTGCAGGGGCGCACGGATATCGCGCTCAGCGCCAAAGGCCGCGCCGAAGTTGCCAGTTGGCGCCTGCCCGACGAGTTCGCCGATGGCCGTTGGGTGTCGAGCCCGATGCTGCGCGCGGTGCAGACCGCGCTCGGCTTGGGTGCCTGGCGGCTGCGTTGCGAGCCGCGATTGGTGGAGATGAACTGGGGCGAATGGGAAGGCCGCACACTCGACGAACTGCGCCTCGCCGATCCCGAATATATGACCGAAGTCGAAGCGCGGGGGCTC
>PTKB01000204.1 GCA_002937555.1 Alphaproteobacteria bacterium MarineAlpha10_Bin2
ACAGTTACCCCTGGGCAGTGCGGCCGATGCTGAACCTGCGCCGCGGCCGCGCCGAGGACGCCGACCAGGTGAGCGTCACCGGCGCTGACATGGCTTTCGCCGAAACCGGCACATTGATGCTGACATCGGACGCGACGCGGCCTTCGACGCTGAATTTCCTGCCCGAGAACCACATTGTCGTGTTGCGCGCCGAGCAGATCACGGGCGCCTATGAAGAAGGCTGGCGCCGCCTCCGCGGGCAAGGAGAGAACGGCGAATTCATGCCGCGCACGGTCAATCTGATCACCGGGCCGTCGCGCACCGGCGATATAGAGCAGCGTATCCAGCTTGGCGCGCACGGCCCAAGGCGTCTCCACATCATCATCGTCGAGGATTGAGAGCCGGGGCCATGGCGCGCAAACGTTCGGTCAGCCGCGAAGAGGAATCGCTGTGGCGTCAGGTGACGGGCGATGTCGAACCGCTCTCTTCCGAACCGCCCAAAGAACCCGAGACTCGGCCCACCAAAGCTAAAGCGAAGAAATCGAAGCCCGAGCCGACCGAAGCAATACCCGAAACCCCCGCCGCACCGCCGCCACCGGTGATCGCCACGCAGCATCCCGAATTGGCACTCGGCAAGACCGCCGGCCTCGACAAGCGCAACGCCCAGCGCCTGAAGCGCGGCCAGTTACGCCCCGAGGCGCGCGTCGACCTGCACGGCATGACCCAAGTGGAAGCTCATGCAGAATTGAACGGTTTCATCGCCGAATGCCGGATGGCGGATCTCCGCTGCGTGCTGGTGATTACCGGCAAGGGCTCGGTGCGCGAGGGCGGTGTGCTGCGCCGCATGGTGCCGAGATGGCTCAATCAACCGCCGCTGCGCGGCATGGTGATCGCCATCGAACAGGCGACACCGCGCGACGGCGGCGGCGGCGCCTACTATTTGCTTCTCCGCCGCCGGCGTTAGCTCCATGAGCTGGGTGACGCGCGTCAAGGAAAAGGCCCGGGCGCTCAAGATCGAATTGCACGCCATGTGGTTCGCCTTCCGCCATCCCGCCACGCCGTGGCTCGCCAAGGCGATCTTGATCGCGGTGCTGCTTTACGCCGCCAGCCCGATCGACATCATTCCCGATTTCATTCCGTTCTTCGGCATGCTCGACGATATCGTCGTCATCGCCGCCGGCCTGTGGCTGGTGCGCCGCATGATTCCCGACGAGGTCATGGCCGAATGCCGCGAAAAGGCGCGCACCATCGACCGCGAAGGCGGGCTGATCCGCAGCCTGTTCAAAGATTAGGACTGGCCGCGTTACAGGATAAACTTGCTGAGGTCGGTATCCTTGGCCAGGTCGGAGACCCGGCTTTCGACATATTCCTTGTCGATGGTGATGGTGTCGCCGCCGCGGTCGGTGGCCTCGAAGCTGATCTCTTCCAGCAGTTTTTCCATTACCGTATGGAGGCGGCGCGCGCCGATATTCTCGACCGCCCGGTTCACCTCGGCGGCGAGGTCAGCGATGGTATCGATGGCATCGTCACTGAACTCGAGGGTGACATTCTCGGTGCCCATGAGCGCCACATATTGCTTGATGAGACTGTTTTCGGGCTCCGTCAGAATGCGCTTCAAATCGTCTCGCGTTAGCGCCTGAAGCTCCACGCGAATGGGCAGGCGACCTTGCAATTCAGGCAACAGGTCGGACGGCTTGGCAAGGTGAAACGCGCCCGATGCGATAAACAGGATATGATCCGTGGTGATCGTGCCGTGCTTTGTCGCAACCGCGGTACCCTCAATCAAAGGCAGAAGATCGCGTTGCACGCCCTCGCGGCTGACGTCGCCGCCCAGATGTTCGGAGCGGGCGCATATTTTGTCGATCTCGTCGATAAAGACGATGCCGTTGTTGGCCGCGTTTTCGAGCGCCGTGCGCACCACCTTGTCCTGATCCAATAGGCGGTCGCTCTCTTCCTCCATCAGAACTTCGTAGGATTCGGCTACCGTCATACGCTTGGACTTTTTCTGCTCGCCCATCGCCTTGCCGAGGATTTCGCCGATATTGACCATGCCCATTTGCGCGCCCGGCATGCCGGGAATCTCAAAGGTGGGAAGTGACGCGCCGGCGCTTTCGGAGACTTCGACGTCGATTTCCTTTTGCGCCAACTCGCCGTCACGCAGTTTGATGCGGAATTTTTGCCGTGTGTCCTTGCCGGCGTTCTTGCCAACCAACGCGTCTAGCACGCGTTCCTCGGCATGCAGTTCGGCCTTTGCCGTGACTTCCTTGCGCATTTGTTCGCGCGTCATATGGATCGAGATTTCCACCAAATCCCGCACGATCTGCTCGACGTCGCGCCCGACATAGCCGACTTCAGTGAATTTGGTCGCCTCCACCTTGAGGAAAGGCGCCTGCGCAAGGCGCGATAGGCGGCGCGCAATTTCGGTCTTGCCGACGCCGGTTGGGCCGATCATCAGGATGTTCTTGGGCAGCACTTCCTCGCGCAATTCCTCGGGCAATTGCTGGCGCCGCCAGCGGTTGCGCATCGCAATCGCGACGGAGCGCTTGGCGTCGTTCTGTCCGACGATAAAGCGGTCGAGCTCGGAAACGATTTCGCGCGGGCTGAAACTGGTCATTCGGGTAATTTCTCCAGCACCACGGTGTTGTTGGTGTAAACGCAGATATCCGCCGCAATCGCCATCGCCTTGCGCGCCACCGTTTCGGCGTCGAGATCGTCCATGTCGTTCAAGGCGCGCGCCGCGGCGAGCGCGTAATTGCCGCCCGAGCCGATGGCGATCAGGCCGTCCTCGGGCTCGAGCACGTCACCGGTGCCGGTCAGCACCAGGGACACGTCTGCGTCTGCTACCGCCATCATCGCTTCGAGGCGGCGCAGATAGCGGTCGGTGCGCCAATCCTTGGCGAGCTCGACGCAGGCGCGCATGAGCTGGCCGGGATGCTGCTCGAGCTTGCCTTCGAGGCGCTCGAACAGGGTGAAGGCATCCGCCGTGGCGCCGGCAAAGCCGGCAATGATGCTGCCATCGCCGAGGCGGCGCACTTTCCGCGCATTTGACTTAATCACCGTTTGGCCGAGGGTCACTTGGCCGTCGCCGGCGACGACGACGGTGTCGCCTTTGCGCACCGAAAGAATGGTTGTGCCGTGCCAAACGGCGGGGTCGGTCGAATTGTTGCTGATGGCTCTCTCCCTTGCGGCGCCCGAACGTGGCTGAGGCTGGCGCCAAGCTTCAACCATGTGGTAATTCGCACCGCTGGGTCAAGGGTCTGGCGAATATTAGCTGTTCTTGCTACAAGGGCGCGCATCTATCCTGAAAATCCGGGTCACGCAGCCCGCAAAACCAGAGCAACCGCGCCATGAAGCAGCCGTCGCGCACCGCCCGTGTGGAACGCCTCACCAAGGAAACCAGCATCGCCGTCGAGGTCAATCTCGATGGTGAGGGCGCCTACGATGTCAGCACCGGCATGGGTTTTCTCGACCATATGCTGGAGCAATTGTCGCGCCACAGCCTGATCGACCTCAGCCTCAAGGCCGAAGGCGATCTCGACGTGACCTATCACCACACCACCGAGGATACCGGCATCGCCCTCGGCGAGGCGGTGAGCAGCGCGCTGGCCGATCGCCGCGGCATTCGGCGTTACGGCAGCGCCTTCATCCCGATGGACGAGGCTTGCGTCCGCGTCAGCCTCGACATCAGCAACCGGCCGTACCTGATTTGGCGGGTGGAATTCGCCCGCCCGCGGCTCGACGATATGGACACCGAGCATTTCAAGGAATGGTTCCAAGCCTTTGCCCAGGCCGCCGGCATCACGCTGCATGTCGAGTGCCTATATGGCGAAAACAGTCACCATATCGTCGAGGCCTGTTTCAAGGGCCTGGCGCGCGCCTTGCGCGAAGCGATATCGCTCGACCCGAGAGCGGCCATGGCGATTCCCTCCACCAAGGGCACGCTCGGCGGCGAGGTCGAGGTTTGAGGGTGCCATGCGGTATTACACCGTCCATCTTCCGCGGTTGCTGAGCCAAGGCGCAGCGGCGGCGGACGACAGCGTACAGAGCGCCGGCCAAACGCTCGGCAGCGCGCTGTTCGTGCGCGAGGGGTTCAACTGGCTGGCGTTTATCTTTTCCATTCCCTGGGCCATCGCCAACGGCTTGTGGCTGGGCGCGCTCGCCATGGCGGCGGCGCTCGCTATGATCGTTGGCTTGCCGGAAATTTTCGCCCTCGATTGGGCCAGCCGAGCGGTGTTGCTGATCGGCTATGGCTTGATTTGCGGTTTCAACGGCAATGACTGGCGCCGCCTTGGCCTCCAGCAAAGCGGCTGGGATCTGGTCAGTGTCATCGCCGCCCGTGACCGCAGCCATGCCCTGATCCGCCTGGCGCGTCTCTTAAGCGGCAATGAAGAAGGCGCATCCGACGCGCCGCCG
>PTKB01000205.1 GCA_002937555.1 Alphaproteobacteria bacterium MarineAlpha10_Bin2
AGAAAAAGGTGTGTTTTCTGTTTCCAATCACCAGCTACAAGGCCTACGCGAACGAGCATTTCGCCACCGACCCGTGGCCGGCGGAGATCATGACCCACCGTGCGGTCGAACTCGATAAGCACCACATCTTCCTCAACGAGCACCGCGAATACGGCCATTCGCTCTATGACCGTCACTCCGATGGCTCCGGCGTACATATCTCCTCCCGTCTCAGGCCGGTGCTCAACATGCGCCCCAAAGCGCAGACCATGCTCGGCGGCGACGGCTCCCAGCTATGGCAATTCAATGCCGACACGCACCTCACGGTGTGGCTCGAGAAGATGGGCTATGACTATGACGTCATCACCGACGAAGACGTTCACCATGGCGGCACCGACGTGCTGAAGCCCTACGATGTCGTCCTCACCGGCTCGCACCCGGAATACTATTCGAAGAGTATGTTCGATGCCGTGTTCGACTATACCCACCAGGGTGGGCGGCTCATGTACATGGGCGGCAACGGATTTTATTGGCGCGTGTCGTACCACGATACCGCGCCCGGTGTGATCGAGTTGCGCCGCTCCGAGGGCGGCAGCCGGGCCTGGGCGCCGAAGAGCGGCGAGTATTATACCGGCTTCACCGGCGAATATAGCGGCCTGTGGCGGCGCCAGGGCCGGGCCGGGCCGAACGTCATGGCCGGCGTAGGCTTCTCCGCCGAAGGCTTCGATATATCAACTTATTACCGGCGCAACCCCGATAGCTTCAATTCCCGTGTCAAGTTCATGTTCAAAGGCATCCGCAAGAACGAGCTGATCGGCGATTTCGGCCTGATCGGCGGCGGCGCCGCGGGCCTTGAAGTGGACCGCATGGAGCGTGAGTTCGGCACGCCGCCGCATGCGCTCTGTGTGGCGTCATCGGAAAATCACACCGACACTTATCTCGTGGTGGTCGAGGATATTCTGTTTAACCTGCCCGGCGTCGGCGGCCAGGAGAATGAGTTCGTGCGCGGCGACCTGTGTTTCTTTGAGACGCCGAACGGCGGCGCCGTGTTTTCCGTCTCGTCGATGGCCTGGGTCGGCAGCCTGCCGAGCAACGATTTCGATAACAATGTCTCGATGCTGACCAAGAACGTGCTCGACCGTTTCGCCGACCCGAAGCCGTTCCCAATCAATAAGGCGCCGGCGCCGGCGATGAAGGACTCCTACACTTGGCGCGTCAAGGGATCGACGCCGAACTAGAGTTTGGTCGGTTGCCGGAAGGCGGCGACAACGTTGTCGCGGAGGATTTTCCGGGTGCGGCGCGCACCGATGCGCTGCTTCAGCTTTTGCTCGAAATAGCGGGAGAGATAAGCGTTGTCGCGGTCATATTGAAATTCTGGCGGGTTAATGCAAACGGCGGCGTCGGTCGAGAGCATGATCTGATTTTCGTAGCCGCCCGCGACCATTTGTCCGAGGCGCTCCAGCATCGCCGCGTCGCTGGTCGGCCCGCCGAAGAACTGGTCGGTATGCGCGCCGATCGCATCGTATTGAAGAAACGCGCCACGGTCCGCCATCCGCTTGTTGTCGTCGAGAGTGGAGACCTGGGCATGCGCCCAGACAAAGCGATCCAGCTTGAAGCCTTCCTTCTCCATGATCTTGACGACGTTCCGCGTCGTTTTGGCCTCCGGCCCATGGAAGCCGAGCGCGGCGCCGGTTTGTTTCGCGGCAATTGCGGCGGCGCGCAATATTCCCACTTCTTTTCGCGTTGCGCCGCTTTCGTTGCAGGATGTCTTCACAAATCCCGCCCGGATCCCGGTGCCGTCGATCCCCGTGGCCAGTTCGGAGACAAAATGATCGGCCATCTGGGCAATGGAGACGTTCGCCAACACGGGCGATTTCAGGTCCTTGTAGATCCCCGTCGGGCAGACGAAATGCACGTTCGACTGGCGCGACACCGAGCGCAGTGCCAGCACATTCCGTCCGATTCCGATATTGGTCCACTCGACAACGAGATTGACGCCAAGCGCATGGAGCACTGCCGCACTCTCGACGGCGGCGCCGATTTTGTTGGACCAATTGACATCCATATAGGCGTCTTGGTCGGGGGGACAAAAATCGGTGAACATATGCTCATGCGCCATCGCCATCTTGACGCTCCGGGCGCTGAGAACGCCGGTCACGGTGCGCAATTTGGTCGACGCCAAAGCCGCGCGCGTCCGTGCTTTCGATTTCTTCATCGGATCAGTCCTCGCTCAAAATCAATCCGTCTAAATATTCTGGAGTAGACGGCGAAATTGTCGTTGATCGCCGCCCATAGGTGAAGGAGCGTTACGATGCGAAGACCGCTTGTCGTTTCGCTTTCCTAGGACGCGCCTTGGCCGGGCTCGGTCGCGTTCACCAAGGCAGCCATGTTGCCGTAAGGGTGGCGGTTTTCATGCATGAGCTGGTGGGCTTTGCCGATTTCATCGAACGTAAAGGTTTGTGACAGGCATGGATCGACCTTGCCGTCGATGACCAGTTGGTTCACCGCCTCGGCTTGCTCGTCGTTCGACAGATGGCTGCCCTGGAAGCGCTTTTGCCGCATCCAGTGGTAGCGCAGGTCGAGCGTTACATTGTAGCCGCTGGTGCCGGCGCAAATGACGATCATGCCGCCGGTGCCGGAGAGAAATCCCGATGTCGGCAATGTCGCCTCGCCGGGATGTTCGAACACGATGGTCGGGGCCACTTTGTCGCCGGCCGCTTCCCAAAACGCCTTGCCGAACGCGCGCGCACCTTTGAACCACACTCCCCATTCCGGGCTGTTGGTATCGGGCATCGGACCCCAATGCGTGAAGTCGTTGCGGTTGATCACACCGACGGCGCCATGATCGAGGCAGAATTGCCGCTTGGCGTCGTCGGAGACGACGGCGATCGCCTTGCCGCCATAGGCCGAAACGATCTGCAGCGCCATGCTTCCCAAGCCGCCTGCGGCGCCCCACACCAGCACATGGTCGCCTTTTTCGACGATGTTCGGTTGCCATCCCATGAGCATGCGGTACGCTGTCGAGGCGCACAGCAAATAGCTGCCCGCCGCCTCCCAAGTCAGATGCTTGGGTTTCGGTTGGCATTGATGAGATTGCGCGCGGGCGAACTGGCAGTAACTTCCGTAGTTGGTCTGATAACCCCAAATGCGTGTGCTCTCCGCCAGCATCGGATCACGGCCCGAGAGCACATAAGGGTCATCCGGTTCCCACCACCCGCTATGCACGACAACTTCGTCACCGGGCTTAACGTTCGTCACTTTATCGCCAACCGCCCAGACGATGCCCGAACAGTCGCTGCCGCCGGCGTGAAAATCTTCCGGCTCGCCTTTCTTTTGGCGATCGGCGATGACATCGACGGGTTTGCCAAGTGCGGCCCAGACATTGTTGTAGTTGATTCCCGTCGCCATGACGTAAACCAACACGTCCAGGGGCCCGATCTCGGGTGTGTCGATGACCTCGCGCTGCCACGCATCTTCAGGTTCGCCGAAACGGTCCTGGCGAACGACAAAAGCATGCATTTTTTTTGGAATTTCCGTCAGTGGCGGACGATCGCCGAGATCACAAAGCTCCATAACTCCCCAGTGCCCAAAGCGATATTATCGTCGGCGCACACGGGTTGGTGGCGCCTTGCGGGCGTTTAGTGGATCAGAATTTTACGTTATTTTAATATTACTCTATTTGTCAAACAAATATCCGTGAATGCTCATCGCCCGAGAGCGTGAGTGGCAGATTTTGGCACGACTTCAGGTTTATTCGGCATATTCCGACAACTTATCGTCGCGGCGGAGTTGAGGCAACTAGACAAGCTTCTCGGACGCGACGCGATGAGCCGAATGTACTTGTAATTCGAGGCCATATCATCAACGTACTGCTCCGCAATTTTGTTTGACAAATAGCAAAATGTCAAAATAGCATGAACCGTCATAAATTCGGTCTAAAGCGGTTGAGCGCCGCCGCTTGACCTCCATCGATCTCGCGAGACAAGGAACAGAGATACTGTGTGATTTGGGCGGATTCTCGGCGCGCGGAAAAACTCCAAGATATAATTCATACATTCGGGTAGTGTCGGCTTTGCGCCTAATTCGCGTGGGCGCCAATTCAAAAGGGAGATAAATATGCTGGACTACACTGCTCTCAAGGATAAGGGCGGACTTGAGCCTTGGCCGCCAATGGAAGATCTGCCGTTCATCAACGATATTAAGGGCAGTCCGGTACATTTCGGCCGTTTCGATGCCGGCGGATTTGGCATGCGGACCATGGTTGGCGTCTGGGAATGCACCCCGGGAAGCTTCGAATACACCTATCCGGGCGACGAGATCTGCACGCTGCTCGCCGGTAGAATCCGGATTAAGGACGAAGACGGCAATTCGCACGAATATACCGCCGGCGACACCTTTTACACCCGC
>PTKB01000206.1 GCA_002937555.1 Alphaproteobacteria bacterium MarineAlpha10_Bin2
GTCCTCGGCGCTGAACACGTAAGGCGTCGTCAGCATATCGAGGGCACGGGCGGCGCGGATCATCTCCACCTCCAGTGCCGCGCAGATCGGCAGGATGAAGACAGCGAAGAGCAATGGCAGCCGGGGCGCCAGGTGAGCCGGACGCAATGCTATGACGGCACGCGCAATGCCACGCGATGCATGGAATTGTTGAGATATCCCTTGGCGTTCCAGTCAACCGCAAAGGGCTGCATGCGTCCTTGCGAATCCGTGGCGCGCGCCCACACTTCGTAGTAGCCCTTGGAAGGAAAACGGATGCGGGCGCGCCAATTTTGCCAGGCATATGGATTGACCGGCGCGTCGAGCTCTGCGGTCTGCCAGGAGGCGCCGAAATCATGGGTGACATCGACTCGCGCCACCGCATCGTCGCCGGCCCAGGCATGGCCGCGCACTTCCATCACCCTGTTGTCGGCGCCGAGCGGGGCACCGGACTGCGGATAGGTGATCAGCGATTTGACCGGCATGGATTGGATGATGCGCCAATCCTCGTCGGGGATTTTTTCGCGCGGCGCCACCGGATAGGCCGGCGTGCGATAGGCCTTACCGGTCATCTTCTTGCCGTCATGGACCTGATCGCGCACCCAAATCCGGCGCACCCATTTGCCGGAAACCGAACCCGGCCAGCCGGGCGCGACGATGCGCACCGGAAAGCCATGCCAATAGGGCAATGTCTCGCCGTTCATTTCCCACGCCAAGAGGGTGTGCGGCTCCATCATCTTCCACACCGGAGCGCCACGCGAGATGACATCTTTCGAGGCGTCGCCGGAGAGGTGCACATCGCTGCCGTAATAGCCGGTATAGACGGCACTGCCGCGAATGCCGGCGGCGTTGAGCACATCGGCCATGCGCACGCCGGTCCAGCGCGCGCAGCCGACCGCGCCGGTGCTCCACTGATTGCCGCGCGCCGGCGGATCGAACGCGGCGCGCCCATTGCCGCCGCATTCGACCTGGAGCGCGAAGGTGTGGGTGGCGAAATCATGTTTCAAATCTGCGAGCGACAAGCTCAGAGGATTGTCGACCTCGCCATCGATCGTCAGTTTCCAGTCCCATGCATCGCCCGCACGCGCGGCCTCCGACACCAGACCGTTGTTGCGGACAAAATTACGGGATTTGGGGATGATCGCGTCATCGAGGAGATGTGCCGGTGTCTCGGCGTTGAGCGGCCGGTCGTTGAGCAGGCGCAGGCCATCCTTGCCTTCGATTACGAACGGCTAATGTTCCGACGCCCATGCCGCCGGCACCAGCCCGCTCGGCATGTGACGGGCGAACGGAATGGTTGCACCGAGCGCCGCGCCCATGGCGGCCAGGCCTGCGCCCTTGAGAAAGCCGCGGCGGCCAAACGCCAGCGCGTCGGCGCGCTCGGGATCGTCTCGAAAAATTTCAGATAAACCGCGTTCGGTTGTGCGCATGTTCGAGACCTCCGCTGCAATATCTAGCGACCATAAGAATTATACAGTCGAGCGGTGTCAATTCTATGTGATGGCCTTGGGCCTGCCTAAGCCCGGCGCAGCGTCGCCGCAAACACCCCGGCGGCGATCAGGCAAGTTCCGCCGAGACGGTTCACCAGGCGCATCGTCGCCGGGCGTTTGAAGCGCGCATGCATTTCTCCGGCCAACAATGCCCACAAAACGACATTGAGCGCCGCCAGCAACACGAACGTGGCTTCGAGAATGACGAACTGCATCACCAGCGGGCGTGTTGAATCGATAAATTGCGGCACGAAGGTGATGAAAAAGAGAATGCTTTTGGGATTGAGCGCGGTCACCGCATAGCTGTTCCAGAACATCCGCGTGCCACGCGCCTCTGCAAATTTTCCACCCTCTGCGCAGTCGAGCGAAGGCTTGGCGCGCCACAGTTGAATGCCGAGCCAGATCAAATAAGCGGCGCCGACCAGCTTGAGGACGGTAAAGAGCGTGGCCGACGCCGCGAGAATGGCGCCCGCGCCCAGAAGCGACGCCGTCATCGCAGTGAAATCGCCGAGCGCAACGCCGGGAACCGTGGCCCAAGCGCTGGCGCGCCCGCGCCCGAGCGCGTAACTGAAGACGAGCATGACAGTCGGCCCCGGAATCGCGAGGACGATCAGGCTCGCCACCGCGAACGCCAGCCAGATTTCCAAACTCATGAGGTGCAGATACGCTGCCGCGTCCTAGGCGCCGACGCGTCCTAGGTGCTACCACGTCCTAGTCGTCGCCCTTGTTGTAGTCCCAGGTCGTCCAGTCTTGCGGCGTGATGGTGACGATGGTGCGGCCTTCGGCCATCACCGGCTCGAGATAGGTATTGGCGTCTTCCTGGCCGAGCGCCATGCCGATCACTGCGAGCGTCACCTCGCGGATCAAATCATCGTCCTGCGACAATTCGGCGGTGCCGCGGCACATTATCGCCCAGGCGCCGGCGGCGATGCCTTTTTCGAGGCGCGGGTCCTCGTCGATCACGATCGACACGCGGTTGTCGGCGGCGAGGTTTTTCAGATGAATGCGGCCCGCTCCGAGCGTCAAGCGAAACTGCGTGCCATTCCAATGGTACCAAATCGGCGTCAGGTGGATCATTCCGTCGGGGCGGTAGGTCGCCAGGCGGGCGATCGCGGTGGCGCCGAGCCGCTCGTCGATCTCCTGCTTGCTAAGCGCATTCTCTTTGGTCGCGGTGGTCTTCGAACTCATAACATTTCCTCGATGAATAGTAAGTGGGACCGGCTGCCCGGATGATAGCCGCGCGCCCGGACAAGCGAAAGTCACGCGCTTCGCTGTTGTGCGGGAATGCGGTAGAAGGAGCTGCATGATGTCTGCCCTGCCACAACCGACAACCGACCGCGCCCGCGCCAAGAGCGATTTGAACCGGCATGGCTATTGCATTGCGGCAGACGATGTTGTCGCCGGTGCTTCGCCCGAACTTTTGGCGCTGCTAGGGTTCCGCGTTTGGGGCGGCTACGGAAAACTCGACGATCCGGGCGTCGAATGCATCGCCCGGCCGGGCGCCAAAAAAGAATGATCTCAGGAAAGGGAATGAGATGAGTGTATTCGATTTGTCGGTGACCGACGCCTTGTTGTCGACCACGCGCTCGGTGCGCAAGCGTCTCGATCTCGAGCGTGCCGTCCCGGAGGGCATCATCCGCGAATGCCTCGAGCTTGCATTGCAGGCGCCGACCGGCTCCAACCGGCAGGGCTGGCGCTGGATCGTCGTCACCGATGCGGATAAACGCCACGCGCTTGCCGAGCTCTACCGCAAGGGCACGGGATCCTATTTGGACGACGGATACGAGGAAGCGAAAGCGGCGGGTGCGGCGCAGGACGTCCGTGTCTACGATTCGGCCCGCTATCTTTACGACCGGTTGGAGGAGGTACCGGTTCATGTCATCCCCTGCATCCAAATGCGGGCAGAACTGGTCGGGAAGCCGGAGATTTTGTGGCCGAGCATGATGGGCTCGATCCTGCCTTCGGTTTGGAGCTTTCAACTTGCCTTGCGGGCGCGCGGGCTCGGCTCAACTTTCACCACATTGCACTTGAACTGCTCCGACGAAGCCGCGGCGCTCTTGGGCATCCCCGACAATGTCAAACAAGCCGGGCTCCTGCCCGTGGCCTATACCTTGGGAACCGATTTCAAACCGGCCAAGCGGCGGCCGCTCGACGACATCCTGCACTGGAACGGCTGGTAGAGATAACTGCCCTAGCCGAAGACGCGGCGCAACAGATCCGTGGTGCGCTTCACCGGCTCGTTGCGGATCGCCGCTTCTTCCACGGCGATATAGTGGAAGATGCCTTTCAGGCCGAGCGTCAGCACGTGGGAGGTCAAATCCGCTTTGACGTCGGGCAGGAAGGGGATCGAATCATATTCGCCCATGGTGCGCTCATAGACCTGCACCGCGCCGGCATCGTTCAGCGCACTTTCGACGATCGGGCGCATGGCATTGCTAAGACCGACCGAAGTCTTGCGCTCAAAATACTGCGTCGCCGCGTCGTCGGGACCACTCAGGATTCCGCGCACGTCTTCGAGCGTCATATCCTCGATGGCGCCGAGAAAGAGCTCGCGGGCGCGCGGCGTGGCGAGCTCGGCGGCGCGGTTGAGGCGGAGCTCCAAATCGTCCAGCAGGCCCGCCATGCGCACCACTTCGAGCGCGTCGCGCACCCTGTTCAGGCTTTTGGGCAGCGGGATGTGAATGAGCGAATCCAAATTAAAGCCGTCCACTGCGCCCAATTGCGCCACCACATGCTCGGCGGCGAATTCGAGGGCTGGCGCAGGCCGGCGCCGATATCGGCATTGCTGAGCGCACCGCCGCCACCCGAGCCACCCTCCGAGCCGCCGGTGAGACCGCTCAATAGCCCG
>PTKB01000207.1 GCA_002937555.1 Alphaproteobacteria bacterium MarineAlpha10_Bin2
CGACGCCGAACAGCTACAAATCTTGATCGAAGACAATCAGTTCGAAGTGCCGTTGGCCGCGCTCGAAGAAGTTGCGCCAGAAAGCAGCGCGCCGGAGAGCGCGACCCCGCGTGAAACGGATTTCTCCGTTCTTCTCGCCACATTCGACCGCGAAGACGCCGCCGCCCGTTCCGGGTCACGCGCCACGCCCCGGCCATGCTCGAAAAGCGAACCCAAGCTGAGTTGCGCCTCGGACATGCCCTGATCGGCAGCCTTGAGATAATACTGGGCAGCCTTTTCGGCATCCGGCGGCACCCCCCGCCCGCCTTCGAAGATCATGCCGAGGCCGAACTGGGACTGCGCATCGCCCAGCGCCGCCAGATCGAGCCAGATTTCCCGGGCGCGCCGGTAGTCGTTATCGAGGAAGGCGCTCAAGCCGTCGTCGAAATCCGCCGCAGCGGGCGCCGCCAAGCAAAGAAAAAATGCCCCAGCGATCGCGAATAGGCGGTATCTGCCGCGAGTTACGTGCCGCATTGAAACTGTATATCATCAATGTCGAAACGCCGCGACGCCTGCGGCCATGGCAGTTACGATCGCTCCGCCGCCTCGGGGTGCGATGGTTGAGAAGAGGGATAACGTCATATGGCGAAGGAAAGTCAAAAAGGCGCGGCGCTGAAACCGCTGCCCGTGGAAAGCCTGTGCAGCATTTGCGACCCGGCGCAGTTTCCGTTCGCCACCACGGCGGAACTGGACGACCAGCTTGATATTGCCGGCCAGGACCGCGCGGTAGGCGCCGTTCGTTTCGCCCTTGGCATTAAGCAGGAAGGCTACAACGTGTTTGTCCTGGGGCCGCCTGGCAGCGGCAAACACGCGGTCGCCAAAAAGCTGTTGAAACAACAAGCCAAGGACGAAGCGACGCCATCCGACTGGTGCTATGTCTATAATTTCGAGCGCCGCCATAAGCCGCTCGTGCTCGAACTTCCGGCCGGTGACGGCGCCCGTTTGCGCAATGCCGTCGACAAGCTGATCGAGGATTTGAAAATCGCCATTCCGGCGATCTTCGAAAGCGACGAGTACCGCAATCAGCGCAAGATCATCGGCGACGACGTCAAGCAGCGCCAGGAAAGCGCCTTCCAGAAAATTCAACGCGAAGCCAGCGCAGTCAATATCGCCATCATGCAAACCGAGAACGGCATCGCTTTCGCGCCGATGCAAGAGGGCGAAATGCTGCCGCCCGAAAAACTCAGCGCCATGAGCGAGGAGGAACAGGAGACATTACAAAAGAACATCGGCGAACTGCAAAAGCGCTTCCGCGACACCATGATGATGGTGCCGCAATGGGCGCGCGAGGCACGGGAAAAATTCCTTGCGCTCGACCGCGAGGTAACCAGCGTCGCCGCCAAATCCATGATCGAGGAAACCAGGGGGCAGTTCGCGGATATGCCGCGGGTGCTCGAATATTTAGAGGCCGTGGAAAAGGACGTGGTCGATAATGTCGGGCTGTTTCGCGGGCCAGAAGAAGGCGGCGGCGCCACCCCAGCCGGCGCGCCGGGGCAAATGGCCGGACAAGCGCCGGCCAGCGAGCCTGCCGATACGGACGCGCCGTTCCGGCGTTACCGGGTCAATCTCATTGTCGACCGCTCCAAACTTCAGGGCAGCCCGGTGGTCTATGCCGACCATCCGACCTATCAGGAACTGATCGGCAGCATCGAGCATGTTGCCGAATTCGGCACGCTGATGACGGACTTCACGCGCATTAAATCCGGCGCCCTGCATCGGGCAAATGGCGGCTATCTAATGTTGGACGCGCGCAAGGTATTGATGGAACCGTTCGCCTGGGAGGGGCTCAAGCGGGCGCTGCGCTCGCATGAAATCCGCGTCGAGCATCCGACCCAGTCGGCCGGGGTCATCAGCACCCAGACTCTCAGCCCGGAACCGGTGCCGCTGCAGATCAAAGTGGTCCTCATCGGCGAGAGACAGCTTTATTACATGCTCGACCAGGGCGATCCCGATTTCGCCGAGCTGTTCAAGGTCACCAGCGATTTCGACGACAAGATCGAGCGCACGGAAGAGACCAACATGATGTATGCGCGCCTGCTCGGCACTTTGGCGCGCCGCGACGGCATGCGCGCGCTCACGAGCGGCGCGGTGGCCCGGCTGTGCGATTATTCGGCGCGCCTTGCGGCGGATTCCGAGCGGCTATCGACACAAATGCGGCGCGTAACCGATCTTGTCCGCGAGGCCGATTATTTCGCCGGCGAGCGCAAGCACGACATTATCGAAGTGGATGACGTCGACAAGGCGATCGAAGGCGCGCTGGAGCGGGTCAGCCGCATTCGCGAAGCCATGCAAGAACAAATTCTACGCGGCACGGTGCTGATCGATACCGACGGCTCCAAGGTGGGCCAGATTAACGGCCTCGCCGTATTGCAAACCGGGCGCTTCGCATTCGGCAAGCCGTCGCGCATAACGGTGCGCCTCCGCATGGGAAGCGGCAAGGTGATCGATATCGAGCGCGAGGTGGAGCTGGGCGGGCCGCTCCACAGCAAGGGTGTGCTGATCCTCAGCAGCTATCTCGCCGCGCGCTATGCCGCCGACCGGCCGCTCTCCCTCGCCGCCAGCATCGTCTTCGAGCAATCTTATGGCGGCGTCGACGGCGACAGCGCCTCTTCGACCGAACTCTACGCCTTGCTCTCGGCTCTGTCGGACGCGCCGATCAAACAGTCGCTAGCGGTCACCGGCGCGGTGAACCAGCATGGCGAGGTTCAGGCCATCGGCGGTGCCAATGAAAAAATCGAAGGCTTCTTCGATATTTGCAGCGCCCGTGGGTTGAGCGGCGATCAAGGCGTGCTGATACCCGAATCCAACGTCAAGAATCTGATGCTCCGGCGTGACGTGCTGGACGCGGTACGCGACGGCCGCTTTCATGTCTATGCGGTGTCGACGATCGATCAGGGCATTGAAACCCTGACCGGTGTGAAAGCCGGCGAGCGCGGCAAGAACGGCGCATTTCCACCCGATTCTATCAACGGCCGGGTTGAAGCGCGGCTGATGGAGTTGGCGGAGCAGCGCCGCGCCTTTGCACGAAACGACGCGGGCGACGAGCCGGCACAACCGTAACGCCGGTCAGTAGGCGACCGCCGTCGGATCGAGGCTGCGCCAGAGATACCAGGTCGCGACCGATCGCCAGGGCTGCCAGCGCTCGGCCAATTGTTCGATCTCTTCGCGCGCCATTTCCTCCCCGTCGCGGTAATGACGCTCGCAGGCGCGAATCAGGCCGATATCGTCGAGCGGCAGAATATCCGGCCGCAGCAGATGAAAAATGAGAAACATTTCCGCCGTCCATCGGCCGATTCCGCGCAGTTCCAGGAGTTCAGCGATCACGCCCTCATCGTCCTTTTCGTGCCACATCGAAGGCGCGATGCCGCCGTCCAGAAACGCCACCGCCATGTCGCGGATATAAGAGGCCTTGCGCCGTGTCAGACCGGCGGCGTGGAGTTCAGCCTCATCCCGGGCCGCGACTTTCTTGGGCGAAATGCCGCCGGTGGTCTCTTCCAGCCGGTTCCAAATACTGTCCGCCGCGCGCACCGAAATTTGCTGGGCCACGATCGAGCGGACCAGGGTCACGAACGGATCGCCCTGCCCGGTCAAGCCGCCGCGTCCGCAGCTCTTGATGATCTCCGCCATGACCGGATCGCCGGCGCTCAGTTCTTTCTTCGCGCGCCGCCAATAGGAGGGGTGGCCGACTGGTCCGCTGGCCCATCTTGGCATGAATGAATTCCACAAATACGTCGCGGGAGGGCGGAAGTTTAGGCCCGCCCGGCGAGGTTGCCAATTGCCGAAGTGAAAGTGCGGCGCGCTTTAGCCGGCCAGGGCCGCCGCCATATCTTCGGGCGCCTCAATGTTGGCGCCGAGGCTTGCCGCGAGAGTCATGATGATACGGTTCAAAGCCGCCGGCCCGAGGCGCAAATGAAACGGCAGGGCGAGCGTATGGCCGGCGAGATGCTCGGTTGCCGCCAACTCGGTGCGCGGACAGGACGCGAAGGCGCGCTGGCGGTGGCAGCCTTGCGCCCACCAGTGGCGGCTCTCGATTCCCTGTGCCGCCAAATCCCGCGCCACGTCCGTGGCTCGGGGTTGGTCGAATTCTACATTGCAGCTGGCGCCCGCCCAACCTTCTCCGAATCCAGGCATGACCGAGACACCCGCAACCGCTGAAAGGGCGGCGGCATAGGCTTGCCCGAGGCGAACATATCCGGTGCGCACAATCGGCCACGCGTCGAGCGCCGCCAAGCCGACGGCGGCGGCATATTCGCTGAGCTTGGCGTTCAACCCGGCGAGGTCGGCCTCGCGGGAATGGCGGAAACCGAAATTCGACAG
>PTKB01000208.1 GCA_002937555.1 Alphaproteobacteria bacterium MarineAlpha10_Bin2
GAGGATTTCACCGCCGCCTGCGCTGAACCGGTGACGGCGCTCTATGTCGCCAAGCAAGTTTTCAAACGCCGCCTCGATTCGACGCAACTCGGCTTCGCCATCGCGGAAACCGTCGCGCATCTCAATTACCTGATCGTCGAGGGGCGAATTGCACGCCATGCAAACGAAGACGGCGTGAACCTCTACCAGGCGAATTGATCCTCGTTTAAAGGCCGAGCAGCCGGTCGACGGTGTCGCGCAGGATCAGCGCGGCATCGACCATCTGGTCGAGCGGCACATGTTCGTTGGCGGCGTGGCTGGTGGCGCCGTCGCCGGGGCCGAAATTGCAGATCTCAATATTGTCATCGGCAAAATAGCGCCCTTCGCTGACCGCGAGTGCGTTGATGAATACCGGCGGGCGTCCGCGCCGCGCCTCGATGGCGGCGGCGAGCGCGGATATCCCCGGCCCGTCGAGAGGCGGCGAAAAGCCGTTGGTGCCGGTCAGGAACGTCACGTCGAGGCACTCCGCGGGCTCGCCCGAAGCGGCGATGATCTCAGCCATTTCCCGAAAGGCTTCTTCGACATCCTCGCTCGGCAGCAAACGGCGGTCGATTTCCAGCCAACAGGCGCTCGGCACGACATTGACATTATGCCCGCCCTGCATGCGACCGATATTCATGGTCGAGCGTTTTTCTCCGCTGACGCGTGTCGCCAGGCGCGGTTCCAGCTCAGCGCGAAGATGCCCGACCACGCGCATCATGCGGAGAATCGCGTTATCGCCCGAGTCCGGATCGCCGCCATGGGCGGCGTGGCCGGTCGCGGTAATGCGAAGCCATAGGACGCCCCGTTCCTCGGCGATGAGATCGTTTTCCGTCGGCCCGCCGACAAGCATAATGTCGGGCTTGAGCGCGCCGGATTCGCGCAAGAATCGCATGCCGTCCGGGCCGAGGCGTTCCTCGTCGCCGGTGAAGGTAAAGACGATTTCGCCGCGTTGCGGGCCACCGACGCGCATGATTTCCTCGCCCAGCCATATATGCAGCGCCGTCGAGCCCTTGCAATTGTTGGCGCCAAGGCCATAGATCGCGCCGTCGCGCAGCACCGCCTCGAGCGGCGCGCTCTGCCAATCTGCGCGCTCGCCCGCTTCCACCGTGTCGATATGGCAGTTGAGCGCCAATTGCGGCGACCCGGCGCCGGTACGCGCCACCACATTGTCAACACCGTCGGCGCGGCTCAAGGTCTGGCAGCTGTAACCCGCCCGTTCATAGCGGGCGCGGATATAGGCTGAGATTTCCGTGGTATCGCCCGGTGGATAGGCCGAAGGAATGGCGATAAGATCGCTCAATATCGCGGTCAGGTCATGGGCGAGTTCCGATTCGTCAGTCATTTGTCCGCCGATCGAGGGGGAGGGGAAAGATTGTGACCGTTACCGTCAAGAGCATAAGCGCGATCAACGAAGAGATGCAGGAAATTCCGATCGAAGAAAAGCGCATCGGGGAACTGCCGGTCGAGTTGAACCAATTGCTAGATGCGGCGCGAGCGCTCCGACCGGCGCATGCGTTCGACAGCGACCCGGCGGATTTCCAGCGCGTGCTTCACAAAGTGCGGGACTGAGAAGATGGCACCGAGCGAAGAGGAACTGAGCGCGCTGACGCTCTCGGACCTCGCCGACGCGATACGCAATGGGGAAATCTCAGCCGCCGAAGCGATGGCAGCGACATTGGCGCGCATCGAGCGGCTCGATCCTCATTTGAACGCGTTCATATGGCGCGACGGCGAGCGCGCCATGGCGCGAGCGAAAGAGGCCGACGCGGCGCGCGGGCGCGGCGATGAAATGGGCCCGCTGCACGGCGTGCCGCTGGCGCATAAGGATATGTTCTACCGCCCGGGGCGGCCCTCAACCTGCGGCTCCGTTATCCGCCGCGAGTTCCAAGGGCGCGAAACGGCGACTGTCCTCAAGCGCCTCGATCAGGCCGGCGCCATCGAGGTTGGCACACTCGCCATGGTCGAATTCGCCATGGGACCGCACGGCTATAACGGCCATTTGCCGCGCTGCCGCAACACTTGGGATTTCGAGCGCATTCCGTGCGGCTCGTCCTCGGGCTCCGGCACGGCGGTCGCCGGGCGCCTGGTGTACGGCGCGCTCGGCTCGGATACCGGCGGCTCGATCCGCTGCCCGGCGGCGGCCAACGGCATCACCGGCATGAGCCCGACTTATGGCCGGGTCAGCCGCTATGGCGCCATGCCGATGTCGTTCTCGCTCGATGTCATGGGGCCGTTGGCACGGACGGCGCAAGATTGCGCCCGCCTGCTCGGCGCCATCGCCGGGCGCGACGGCAAGGATGCCTCCTCGAGCCGCGAGCGTGTGCCGAATTACGAAGGCGAGCTGATGCGCTCTATCGTCGGCCTGCGCGTCGGCGTGCCGGAGGGCTATTTCGACGAGGATTTGGACGACGATGTGGCGCTGCTGATCGAGGAAAGCCTCGATGTCTTCAAGTCGCGCGGCGCGCGTATCCTCAAGATCAAAATGCCGGACGTCGTGAACAAGGTGGCGGAAATCCATCCCCTGGTGATGAAGGCGGAAGGCTCGGCCAATCACGGCGCCTGGAAACGCGCCCACGCGGAAGATTATTCCGAAGAGGTCGGCAAGCGCTTGGAAGCCGGCTTCTTCATTCCCGCCGGCGACTATATCAACGCCCTGCAATATCGCGGCGCCGCCCTGCAGGAGTTTTCGGACATTGTGTTCTCGAAGATCGATGTGCTGCACACGCCGGTGCTGCCGATGCCGACGCCGACTTTAGAAGCGACCCAATATTCGGATGGCCCCGCCTATCTCAAGATGGTGGTGGCGCTCACGCGCAACACCAAGGTGGTGAATTATTTCGGCTATCCGGCCTTAAGCGTCACATGCGGCTTTACCCCGGACGGCATGCCGACATCTTTTCAATTGATCGGCCGACCGTTCTCGGAAGATCTGCTGCTGCGCCTTGGTCACCAGTATCAGTTGGAGACCGATTGGCACGAGAGGACGCCAACTGCGTTGGCAGGACTGTCGTAAATCCGATCAGGCCCTTCCTCTCCGGCGGGGAGGAAGGGCTTATTCCGCCTCTGTTTCATGCACAATCTGTGTATCACTGATCGACCGCGGATCGCGCAGCGTCCAGCGGCCCTGCTCTGCGGTCGAGAAGAATTCCTGCGCTGCGTGGTTGAAAGCGTCGGGCTCTTCCAGGTTGGAGGCATGGCCGGTGCGCGGCAAAATCACCAGCCCGCTGGCCGGCATGACGCGTTTTAGCCACAGATTCGCGTCGAGGCAGGGCTCGTCCTCGTCGCCGTTTATTAATAGGGTCGGCACGGTGACGGCGGCGAGTTCCGCCTCGAGGTCGTAGAGCGACGGCCGGCGGCCCTGCACGCCGCGCAAGGTATTGGCCGAACCGCGCGGCGAATGCTCGATGAATTGTTGGCGGAACTCGGCCCAACCGCGCGAGTCCTTGTTTTGATGCTGAACGCGGTAGGGGCCGCCGGCATAAACCGCAGCCGCCTTCTCTGTGCCGTCGCGCTCGAAATGATCGGCGAGGATATCGACCTCGCGCTGAAAACTTTCTTTTTTGCCGGCCGGCGCGCCGTAACCGCAGCCGGCGACCACCAGGGCGCTGGCGCAGTTGCCGTGACGCATGCCGATATGGAGCGCCGCGAAGCCGCCCATGCTGAGGCCGACGACATGGGCCTTATCGATGCCGTAGTGATCGAGCACGGCGATGGCGTCGGCGACGGCGATATCCTGGCTGTACTCGGCCGGATCGTCCGGCACGTCGGAGGGGAGATAGCCGCGCGCGTCGTAACTGATGCAGCGGTAGCGGCGCGAAAAATAGCGGATCTGCGGCTCCCAACTGCGGTGGTCGCCGGCGAATTCATGGATGAAGAGAATGGGATGGCCGCTCCCGGTTTCCTCGGTATGCAATTTCACGCCGTTCGAATTCGCGTATGTCACGCTCCCGCTCCCCATCATGAATTTGGCTCTATTGAAACCGGCGAATTATCCGTGCTCATATTCATGCGAACAACAACAAAACCAACGAAAGGGTCAGCCATGCGCCGCATTCTCTACAATATGGAGTTCAAGGGCCGGGGGGAGCAGGAAACCGATGGTGAGATGCTGTGGATCACACGCTCGTTCGCGCCCTGCGTGAGCTTCACCACCGAGATAGACGCCGATGGCGTCGATGCGCGCATTGAGCAAGTGGCCGGTCCCCAGGCCGAGTTCAATTCCAAGGTCACGGCGCATGACGGCGGCGAGCTCGGCCCGGGCAAGAAGTTCCGCGAATGGGGCACGATCTCGTTCGGCAACGGCAATGTGCTCAATTTCGACACCGTCGGCGC
>PTKB01000209.1 GCA_002937555.1 Alphaproteobacteria bacterium MarineAlpha10_Bin2
CGGCGGTGGCCAATACGGTCTCCACCGGGGTGATCACTATTCCCCTGATGAAACGCGCCGGGTTTCCGCCGCGCTTCGCCGCCGGCGTCGAGGCGGCGGCTTCCACCGGTGGCCAATTGATGCCGCCGGTGATGGGCGCCGGCGCCTTCGTGATGGCGACTTACACGCAAATCTCCTACCTCACCATCATCGCCGTCTCGTTCTTACCGGCGCTGCTCTATTTCTTTGGCATCGCCTGCTATGTGCGAATTCAGGCGAAGAAATCCGGCTTGCATGTGGACGCCGCGGATACGCCGCGGCTCGGCCAGGTGCTGAAAGGCGGCGGGCTGCCGTTCCTGATTCCGATCGCGGTTCTGGTCGGCCTCCTGGTGTGGGGCTTCACGCCGAACTACGCGGCAGGTTACGCCATCCTGGCGGTGATCGCCGCGTCCTGGCTGACGCCGCAGCGCATGGGGCCACGCGCGATTCTCGATGCGCTCGCGCTCGGTGCGCGCAACATGGTGACCACGGCGGTGCTGCTGGTGGCGATCGGCCTGGTAGTGAACGCGGTGGCGACCACCGGCCTCGGCAACAGCTTTGCCCTGATGATCGCCGAATGGTCCGGCGACAGCCTGATCCTCGCCCTGGTTCTGGTCGCCCTCGCGTCGCTGGTGCTCGGCATGGGTCTGCCGGTGACCGCGTCTTATGTTGTGTTGGCGACGTTGGCGGCGCCAGCGCTGTACGATCTCATCACCCGCGCCGAGCTGATCGACATGCTTGCCGCCGGCGCCGTGCCGGAAAGTGCGCGCGCAATCTTCGCCCTCGCAGTGCCCGATACCGCGCTCGATGCGCCGATGAGCGCGGCGGCGGCGGCGGATCTAATGACGCGCCTGCCGCCGGAATTGAGCTCGATGCTGCGCGAGGCGGCGCTGACGCCGGCACTGCTCACCACGGCGCTGCTGTCGGCGCATATGATCGTCTTTTGGCTGAGCCAGGACAGCAACGTCACGCCGCCAGTGTGCCTGACGGCTTTCGCCGCCGCAGGTATCGCCGAGACGCCGCCGATGCGCACCGGCCTGGTGGCGTGGAAGATCGCCAAGAGCCTCTATGCGATCCCGGTATTGTTCGCCTATACGCCGTTTCTCTCCGGCGATATAGCGCTGGCCCTCGAAGTGTTCGTGTTCGCCTGCCTCGGCATCTATGCCCTCACAGGCGCGATTGAAGGCCATCTCGAGACGGCGCTGCCGGCGCCGCTCCGCGCCATGTATGCCGCCCTCGGTGTGGCGCTGTTATGGCCGTTGGCCTGGCCTTGGCATGCCGGCGCGGCGCTTGCCGTGCTGGCGGTTCTGGCGTGGAATGTCAGGCGTTCGCATGTGCATTGACCGGGCAATTTCCGGTGCTAGTATCCGCGCCTTCCCGCAGCCGAGGCCGTTAGATGAACACCCTGCAAAAACCCACTATTTGCCCCGATAACCCTCGGTTTTCCTCCGGCCCCTGCGCCAAGCGGCCGGGCTGGTCGCTGGCGGCGCTGGAGGGTGCGCTGACCGGGCGCTCGCACCGGGCGACGGAGCCGCTACAGCGCATCCGGGAAGTCATTCAGCGCTCGCGCGATATATTGAGCCTGCCGGATGATTTCCGCGTTGGCATCGTGCCGGCGTCGGATACCGGCGCCGTGGAGATGGCGCTGTGGTCGCTGTTGGGCGCGCGCGGCGTCGATTTCCTCACCTGGGAGAATTTCGGCGAGCAATGGGTGATCGACGGCGAGAGCCAGCTCCGCCCGCTCGATCACCGCATCATCCGTGCGCCTTATGGCGAGCTGCCGGACTTAACCCAGACCGATCCGGCGCGCGATTGCGTGTTCGTGTGGAACGGCACCACCTCAGGTGTGCGCGTGCCGGACGGCGATTGGATATCGGCCGAGCGCGAAGGCCTCACTATTTGCGACGCCACCTCAGGCGTGCTTGCCCATGAGATGCCGTGGGACAAGCTCGATGTGGTGACCTATAGCTGGCAGAAAGTGATGGGCGGCGAAGCCGGCTTCGGCATGCTGCTGCTGGGGCCGCGCGCCGCCGAGCGGCTTGAAAATTTCACTCCGCCCTGGCCGATCCCCAAACTGTTCCGCCTCGCCAAGGGGCAAAAGATTATCGAAGGCATCTTTCGCGGCCAGACCATCAACACTATCTCGATGCTCGCCGTCGAGGACGCGCTGGATGCGCTGCGCTGGGTCGAGAGCATCGGCGGCAGCAACGCCATGATCGCCCGCGCCGAAGCCAACTTCGCCGTGATCGATGCTTGGGTGGCGAAGACGCCGTGGGTCGAGTTCCTCGCCCGCGATCCGGCGGTGCGCTCACGCACCTCGATCTGCCTCAGCCTCACCGAGGATTGGTTCCAAGCGCTCGACGAGAAAGCGCGCTGGGCCATCGTCGACGAAATGACGCAATGGTTGGCGGAGGAGGGCGCGGCGTTCGATATCGCCACCCACCGCGCGGCGCCGCCGGGTCTCAGAATCTGGGGCGGCGGCACAGTGGAACAGCGCGATCTCGCATTGCTTCTGCCGTGGCTCGATTGGGCGTGGGCGGAAATGCGCAACAAGCATGGGGCGTGACGGTCATGCCGAAAGTATTGATTGCCGACAAGATGAGCCCGCTAGCGGCGCAGATCTTCGCCACGCGCGGTATCGAAGCGGATGTGAAAACCGGCCTCGCGCCGGAAGAACTGCAGGCCATTATCGCCGGCTATGACGGCCTCGCCGTGCGCTCGGCGACCAAGGCGACGGCCGAGATAATCAAAGCTGCCGACAATCTCAAAGTCATCGGCCGCGCCGGTATCGGCGTCGACAATATCGATCTCGACGCGGCGACGGAGCGCGGCATCGTGGTGATGAACACGCCGTTCGGCAATTCGATCACCACCGCCGAGCATGCGATTGCCATGATGGCGGCGCTGGCGCGGCAAATTCCGCTCGCCGACCGCTCGACGCGCGCCGGCAAATGGGAAAAGAGCCGCTTCATGGGGATCGAGCTCTGCAAGAAGGGTCTCGGCATCATCGGCTGTGGCAATATCGGCGCCATCGTCGCGACACTGGCGCTCGGCCTGAAGATGCGCGTCATCGTCTATGACCCGTATCTTTCGCCGGAACGCGCCAATGCGCTGAAGGTAGAACGGGTCGAGCTGGATGAATTGCTGGCGCGCGCCGATGTCGTCACGCTGCATGTCCCGCTCACCCAGGAAACGCGCGGCATCCTCGATGCCGAGGCGCTCGCCAAAACCAAGCCCGGCGTCTACATCGTCAATTGCGCGCGCGGCGGGCTGGTGGTGGAGGCCGATCTCAAGGCGGCGATCGAGAGCGGCCATGTCGCCGGCGCCGCGCTCGACGTGTTCGAGGTAGAGCCGGCGCGCGACAATCCGCTGTTCGAGCTCGATCAGGTAATCGCGACGCCGCATCTCGGCGCCGCCACCGAAGAGGCGCAGGAGAATGTCGCCCGCCAGGTGGCCGATCAAATGAGCGATTTTCTCCTCAAGGGCGGCGTCACCAATGCCGTCAACACGCCCTCCGTCGCGGCCGAAGATCTGCCCAAGTTGGCGCCTTATATGCGTCTCGCCGAACAGCTCGGCTCTTTCGCCGGCCAGCTGACGGAAACCGGCCTGATCGGTGCGACGATCGAATATGAGGGTGCCGCGGCGGCGCTCAATTGCCAGCCGCTCACCGCCATTGTGCTGCAAGGGCTGCTGCGCCCGCAGCTCGATTCGGTCAATCTGGTGAACGCGCCGCTGATCGCCAAGGAACGCGGCATCGACGTGCGCGAGGTCAAGCGCGATCACGCTGAGGATTACCAAACCCTGATTCGCCTCACCGTCGTCACCGAGCGCCAGCGGCGTTCGCTCGCCGGCACCCTGTTCGCCGGCGACAAGCCGCGCATCGTCGAGATCAAGGGCATCAAGATCGAAGCCGAATTGAGCCCGCACATGCTCTATTTCACCAACAACGACAAGCCCGGCTTGATCGGCGGCATCGGTCAAATCTTGGGCGATGCGGGAGTGAATATCGCCACGTTCAATCTCGGCCGCGCCGAAGCCGGCGGCGACGCCATCGGCCTGGCGTCGATCGACAGCGACGCCAGCGAACAGGTGCTCAATCAGCTACGCGCGTTGACCCACATCGTCCAGGTCAAGGGGCTGCGCTTCTAAGGCGGCGAAGTTTTAGGCGGCCCACATGCGCAGGAGATCGTGCACCGTGCGCGAGGCTAAATCCTGATCCGTTTTCGCCAGGCCGTTGTCGGCGTGACGGCAGCACAGATCATTGAGGCGCATCAGCACGGCGCGGTGCGCCGCCTC
>PTKB01000021.1 GCA_002937555.1 Alphaproteobacteria bacterium MarineAlpha10_Bin2
CGACAAGATCGAAATTCGTGTCGCCGAGCCGGAGCCGGTCGAGATTATTGTTGAGGACCCGTTCGTTGAGACCATGCAAGCGCCGCCCGCCGAAACGCCATCGGAGGATATTGTTGTCGCCGCCGCTGCGCCGGAACCAGAGGTGGCACCCGCGCCGGAGCCGGAGGAAGTGGTCGTCGAAGAAGTTGTCGAGCCGGTCATCGAAAGAGCCGAAACGCTGATCGAAAGCGAGACCGCGCCCGAAGTACCGGTTGTCGAAACGGAGGTCGCGGCTTTGGAGCCCGAGCCGGTGGCGGTGGAGTTGCCGGTTGAAGAAGAGGCACCCGAAAGCGCGGCACCAAGCGATGCGGAATTGGAATGGGCGCGTATCGACGCCGCGCTCGACGTTTCGGATGAAAACGCGGCGCCGAATCTGGCGGCAATTCCCGGGGAGGACGCAGCGGCGATGCATTTCGATCTGGCCGGCGTAATCATCGACGGCTCGTCGATCTATTCAGCCAGCGAATTGCTGCCGAGCTACCGGCGCTTTCTTGGCCAAGAAGTCTCGGTGAACGATCTCTAAAAAATTTGTCAGGCCATTACGGCGCGCTATCTGTCGGATGGCTACGGCGAAACTTCCGCCGTGGTGCCGACCCAGATGATCCGCAGCGGCGTGGTCACCATCCGCATTGACGAAGGCTTCATCGGCAATATTATTATGGTCGAGTAAGCTTGGCGCTAATAGGTGGCGCGCCCGCCCGTAAGGTCGAAGACGTATCCGGTATTGAAGCTGCACGCCGGTGAGACGATCCAGGCGATCATCCGCGCTACTTCGTCGAGCTCGCAGCAGCGTTTCATCGGAATCTTGTCGGTCATATAGGTGACCGTTTCTTCGGGCAGCACGTCCACCATGGGGGTGCGCACCACCGCCGGCGCGATGGCGTTGATGGTGACGCCGCTTTCGGCATAGTCCTTGCCGAGCACCTTCACCAAACCGATCAGGCCGGCCTTGGAAGTGGAATAGGCCAGCATGCCGGCATTGCCTTCCTTGCCCGAAATCGACGCGACATGTAGAAGGCGGCCATACCCGCGCGTCAGCATGCCGGGCAGTACGGCTTGTGAGACAATCAGCGCGCCGCGCACATTAATATCGTGCACCAGGTCGAAATCGTCGAGATCGACCTCGGCGCCTTTCAGCGCCGTCTTGCCGGTGATGCCGGCGCAATTCACCAGCCCGGAGACGGCGCCCAGTATGTCATCGACATGATCGAGCGCGCGCGCCGTCCCGGCCGGGTCGGTCACGTCCATGGCGTAAGAGCAGGCCTTGCCTCCCGCCGCCTCGATCGCCTGCGCGGTATCCTCGGCGGCCTCGCCGTCCTTGTCCAGGCAGCCGACGGAAGCGCCCATCGCGCCGATCAGCTCGGCCGCTGCCTTGCCGATTCCGCTGCCGGCGCCGACCACCGCCACGGTGTAAGGCAGTTCATCGAAATATTGCAGCATTGCGCGCTCCAGCTTCGCCGGTGTCGGTTACAGTCCGCGAATCCAATCGGCCAGCGCCGCGCCGATTTCGTCGGGGGAATCTTCCTGGGCAAAATGATTGCCCGCCACGGTCACTTCGCTGGTGTTGGGCCAGGCGCGGCAATGCTCGGCCAGCGGCCCCTGCAGAATGGCGCCTGGCTCCGCGTTGACGAACAGCTTCGGCATTTGGCTCGCCTTCAGGAAGGCGTCGTTGGCGTTCACGATGTCGATCACCTCGGTGGGCTCTCCGTCGATCGGAATTTGCCGCGGCCAGGTGAGGGTCGGGCGCCGGCTTTCGCCAGGTTCCGTAAATGGCCGGCGATATACCGTCATCTCCGCTTCGCCGAGTTCGCGGATGATGGAGCCCGGCAGGACCCGTTCGACGAATATATTTTTTTCGAGAATCATGCCTTCCCCGGCCTCGGAGCGGAAGGCTTGGAACAATTGGCGCGCCTGTTCGGGCCATCCGTCCCAACGCATCGGCGTTACGATGGTCTCCATAAAGGCAACACCCTTTGCCGCTTCGGCGTGCCGGCGCAGCCAATCGAAGCCCAGCGGACCGCCCCAATCATGGACGACCATGATCACGTTCTGCGTCACGCCGAGGGCATCCAGCAGACCATCGAGATAGATTTGGTGTTCGGCCAGACGGTAGCTCTCGGGCCCCGAATCGGGCAGCTTGTCCGAATCTCCCATGCCGATCAGGTCTGGCGCGATGCAGCGGCCGAGTTCTTCTGCATGCGGCATCACGTTGCGCCACAGGTAGGAAGAGGTGGGATTGCCGTGCAGGAAAATGATCGGATCGCCCGTGCCGGCTTCGACATAGGCCATGCGCCGGCCGTTTACCTCGGCATGATTCTTGGTGTAGCGCTCTTCGCTCGAAATCATCGCCTGTCTCCCTTTTCCGTACCGGCCGTGTTCCGCACAACGCGCCTTGGCTTTAAGCGGTGTGCGGGGCGGCGGCTTTCACTTCCGCGCCGACATGGGATTCGAACTGCGTGAAATTATTGTGGAAACGCCCGACCAGATCGCTGGCCTGGCTGTCATAGGCGCCCTTGTCGTTCCAAGTGCCGCGCGGGTTCAACACCTCGTCCGGCACGCCCGGGCAGGATTCCGGCACATCGAGGCCAAACGACGTATCGCGGCGCAGCGCGACCTTGTCGAGCGAGCCGTCCAGAGCGGCGCGCAGCAAGGCCCGGGTGTGGGAAATTTTCATGCGCTCGCCGACGCCGAATGCGCCGCCCGTCCAGCCGGTGTTGACGAGCCAACAGCGCGCCCCGGTCTGCTCAATTTTGTTATGCAGCATTTCGGCATAGACGGAGGGATGACGCGGCATGAACGGCGCGCCGAAGCAGGTCGAGAAGGTCGCTTGCGGCTCGCGCCCAAGGCCCTTTTCGGTTCCCGCGACCTTGGCCGTATAGCCGGAGAGAAAATGATACATCGCCTGGGCCGGACTGAGGCGGGCGATCGGCGGCAGCACGCCGAAGGCATCGGCGGTCAGCATGATGACATTGTCGGGATGCCCGGCGGTGCCGCTGGCGCTGGCGTTGGGGATGAAGGAGAGGGGATAGGCGCCGCGCGTGTTTTCGGTGAGCCCGGCGTCGTCGAGGTCGAGCTCGCGCGTCTCCTCGTTCATCGCAACGTTTTCGAGGACGGTGCCAAACATCTGTGTGGTCGCGTAAATTTCAGGCTCCGCCTTCGCCGACAGACGGATCACCTTGGCGTAGCAGCCGCCTTCGAAATTAAACAGGCCATCGTCCGACCAGCCATGCTCGTCATCGCCGATCAGGGTGCGGTCCGGATCGGCCGAGAGAGTCGTCTTGCCGGTGCCGGAGAGGCCGAAGAAGATCGCCGAATCGCCATTCTTGCCGGTGTTGACCGAGCAATGCATCGGCAGCACGCCTTTGGCCGGCAGCAGGAAATTGAGGATGGTAAAGACGGATTTCTTACACTCGCCGGCATAGGAGGTGCCACCAATCAAGACCAGGCGCTTGGCGAAATTGACGAGGATGCAAGTTTCGGAGTTTACCCCGTCGCGATCCGGATCGGCAGAGAAGCCGGGTGCTTGCAGGATGGTGAACTGAGGCTTATGACCGGCCAATTCGTCCAGGCTCGGGGTAATGAACAGGTTGCGCGCAAACAGGCTGTGCCAGGCATATTCCGAGATCACGCGAATCGGCAGGCGGTAAGTGGGATCGGCGCCAGCAAAGCAGTCCTGCACGAAGACGTCCTTGTCCTTGAAATGCGCCATCATGCGCGCTTCGATGCTGTCGAAGCGCTCGGCATCGATCGGCCGATTGACATTGCCCCACCAGATATCGTCTTCCGTTGAGGATTCGCGGGCGAAGAACTTGTCGTTCGGCGAGCGCCCGGTATGGACGCCGGTCAAGGCGACCAGCGGCCCGCCCTTGGCGACGCGGGCTTCGCCGCGGCGGACGGATTCTTCGTAGAGGGCGGGGGTGGGCAAATTCCAGTGGGCAGTCCGAACCTGTTCGATACCCAGCGAGTCCAACCCGTGCGGGCTGACGAATGGACCTCGATGTTGCATGAATTCCTGTGCGTTGGCGTGCTTGAGTGAAGGAGAAATCACATCATTTTGCCGGTTATCCGGCATCGCGGCGCAAGCGTCATTCAACACCCATCATGTACACGTGACAAGCACGCATCAGCCAAATTCGTGGCGATTTTCGTCATTTGCACAGCTTTATTCTTTGCGCTCCGACTGCGGACTTAACGCCGGCGAAATCCGGCGCCGCCTGGAGCTGCCGAAGCGATCGTGCACAAATGCTGTCAGGGCGCCGAGTGCCAACCAGAAAGCGGCGCTGGTGACGAGTGAGGCGTAAATGTAACGCTCCGCCATTTCCTCCGGCGCGAGGCCGCCATGATGTGCCGGCGCGGGCGCGCCGATAACGTGCGGAACGACAAGCGGAATGACACCGAGCACACGCACATAGACGGGCCGGGCGAAGGCGATGAGACCGAGCCCGAGCGCCGTCAGGACAACTGTCAGGATCCACCAGCCCTGGCGCCCTTCCAGCGCCGCCGCCTCGCTGCCGGGAAGTTCGGGCGGCAGGCCGAAGGCCGGCGCCAAATTGAATATCCCGAATCCGGCAAGACCCCAGAGCAGGCCGGCGCGCCCTACCACCGTCCGCCCTCTCGCCGATAACAGGACAAATGAGACCGAAAGCAGCAGGCCGAAGCCGATGGCGGCAACGATGTTGGCGAGCAGCGTCATACCGGCGCGTGCCAGGCCATCGTCGGGCGCCCAGGCCTCGCCGTCATGCGCATCTTGCGAGTCCGTGCCGTGCGTGTCACTGAGGCTGCGCCCGGCCGCCTCGGCGGTCTCATAGGTCTCCGCCTCATAAATGAGCGGAATGACTTCGATATATTGCAAGCCGGTGAAAAACGCGCCGGCAATAACGCCGGAAATTACAGCGGGCAGGAGAATCCGTCCGAGCAGTTCCATCTCGCGCTGCCCGTGATGGCTTAGTGGCAGGGAAAGGCCAGTGAATGCCTCGTATCATGGGCGGCGTTGTGCAGCGCGGAGGAATTGGCCAGCCCGACGCCATAGATAATCGACACGCCCAACAAGGCGGCGAAAAATAGCGGCCATAGGCGGCGAACGGTGCGGATGGTATCCGGTGATGCGTGCCGCCCGGTCGTCAGCTGAGCTGTTCTTGCCATAATACTCTTCCTCGAAATCCCGTTCGTTCTATTTTAGTGCCCAACCGGACGCGCCGGATCGAAGCAGACGGCAATCATAATAGGTCGTCGCTGGCGGCGTTACCAGCGCCTTCGCAGGGGATAAAATAATTTGTCCTCTGCCCTTATCCGGGCGCTTCACTTCGGTTAGTCTCTGGCGCGATGTCCACCCGCAATATCCCCGCCGAAACGCCGGGCAGCGCCGAGATAGCCGGCCCGTCGATGAATTTCGCCACCCATTTGAAACGCACAGTCCGCCTGGCGGTGCCGATGATCGTCGCGCGCGCCGGCTTGCTGATTATGGTCGCCGTCGATACCGCCATGATCGGCCATTATGGCACGCTCGATTTGGCGTTTTACGCCGCCGCCAACGCGCTGCAAGTGATTATGATCCTGGTCGGGGTCGGCCTGCTACAGGGCACAGTGGTGCTGGTGGCGCAGGCGCATGGCGCCGGAGCACACCAGGATTGCGGCGGCTATTGGCGGGTCAGTCTCGTGCACGGCGCGGTACTCGGCGTGATGATGGCGGGTATCTGCTTTCTCGGCGAAATTGTTCTCGCCGTCATCGGACAAACGGCCGAGTTGGCGGCGGGCGGCGGCGGTGTGCTGCGGATGGTTTCCTGGGGCCTGCCGGCGCTCACCATGTGGGTGGCGACATCGTTCTTCCTCGAAGGGCTGAGCCGTCCACTGCCGGTAATGGTGCTGACCATTCTCGCGGTATTCGCCAATGCCGGGCTCAACGCGATATTCATCTATGGCGCCCTCGGCGCGCCGGAGATGGGCGCCGAGGGCGCCGCAATGGCGACTTCGATCATACGTTGGGTGATGTTCGCCGTGCTCACTATTTATGTCCTCAACTTGCGTGACCGCGCCGACCTCGGCATCGGTTGGGCGATTCGGAATTTCCGCCAAACCGCGCGCAAACTGCGCAGCATCGGCCTTCCGATGGGCGTGGCGCGCGGCCTCGAAGCCGGCGCGTTCAGTGCGCTCACGATGCTGGCCGGCTTGCTCGGCACGGTGCCGCTGGCGGGATATCAAATCGCCTTCAATATGGTGGCGCTGGTGTTCATGAGCGCGATCGGTGTGGCCGGCGCCGGGACGATCCGCGTTGGCAATGCGGTCGGGCGGCATAATCCCGCTGATATCCGTCTCGCCGGTTGGTCGGCGCTCAGTTTGATATTCCTCATCATGGCGGCTTTCGCCGTCGTGTTTTTCGGCCTCGGCTCGGACCTTGTGCAAATTTACACCGACGATGCCGCGGTGATTTTGATCGCCACGCCACTCATGTTTATCGCCGGGCTGGTGTTGATTTTCGATGGCGGACAAGCCGTTTTGATGGGCGCCCTGCGCGGCATGGCGGATGTCTGGCTGCCGCCGCTCTGGCAGTTTTTTTCCTGGTGGGGCGTGACCGTTTCGCTGGCCTATGTGCTGGCGTTCCATGCCGGTCTCGGCACGCCCGGATTGATGTGGGGCTTCCTGGCCGGCGCAATCGTCTCTTGCACCGGCCTGGTACTTCGCTTCACCCTGGTGTCGCGACGCGCGATCCGGCGTTTATGAGACTCCGGGCGGCGCACTCAAGCCACCGCGGACTGGCGCCACGGGCCATTCCGCAGTAAGTTTACGAAGCAATCGGGGGCCGTCGAGTCGCGTGCCAAACCCAGCAATTATTATCTTTCGATTCTTTCGCCCTCTGGCGGGTAGCGGCGGTGCCGCACTGCTGGCAGCCATTCTGTTGATTGCGGTTTCCTGCGCCGAGGCTCCGATAGCGGAACGCGGTTCGCGCGCCGACCGCGTTTTCGATCTCGCCAATGAAGGCGATTCGACGGCACAGACGGCGCTTGGCCTGCTCTATGAGCGCGGCCTCGGTGTGCCGCGCGATTCGGCGCTGGCGCTTGTCTGGTATCGCCGCGCCGCCGCCCAGGGCGAAGCGCTGGCGGAATTTCATATCGGCTCGTTATACGAGCGCGGCTCGGGCGTGGGACGCGATTACACCGAAGCCGCGACGTGGTATCGCCGGGCCTCGGAAAAGGGCAACGAATCGGCGCAAGCGGCGCTCGCCTATCTCTATGACCGCGGCCTCGGCGTGGAGCGCGATTTCGGCGAGGCGGCAGCGCTTTACAGCCAGGCGTCGGCAAGCTGGGCTGAAACCGACACCTATCCCGCCGAAGCGACATTCGCCACCGGGCGCGAAGGTCCGGCCTTGGCCAGCCCGGGCATCTCCGCCATAGCGGTTGGCGATCAGCGGCCCGAATTCAGCGCCGGCAAGGAGGAGGCGCCGGCCATAGAGATCGACCTCTCCGCCCTTGATGACGTGCCCGACCCGCCGCCCGGCGCCACCGTCTTCGACGGGCCACAGCCAATCGCCGGGCGTGGTGAAAACTTTCCTCTCGCCTCGAGTTCGCTGACTCCGCCCGAGCAAGTGCGAGTTCCCGAGCCGCGCGAGGCGCAATTGGAGGCGACTGATAGGCAAACCGGCCAGCCACCGCTTCCGCCGAGCCCCAAGCCGGGCCAAGCGGCGCGTTTGTTAGCGGACGAGAATTCGGCCACACCTGAAAATATGCCGGTTTCCGAAGATGCGGACGGCGGCGTGCTGATCGCCGCACAGCCCGAGCCGGAGAGAGTTGTGCTATCGGTCAAGGCATTGCTGGAAGATGAAGGCGCGGCCATAACGCTCGAGGCGCCATCTACGCCGAAAAGTGAACCACCGCCGCCGCCCGACGCGGCGCCGGCACCCCTGCCGAAGAGCAAACCGGCGGTGATTAAAGCGGAAGCGAAGCAACCTGAACCGGCGCCCCAGCCGGCGCCCGTGGCGGACAGCGATGCAGCTGCATCGGAAGCGCCGCAACCGCCGCCTGAGCCGGCTCCTGCTCCGGTCGCGGAAAGCCAGACGCCGGTGAAAGAGGCTAAAATGTCTGCCGCTGAAGAGCAGCAGGCAATATTTCAACTGGGCGAAGCGGAAGAGAAATTAATAGCCACCCTGGAAGCCGAGCTTGACCAGGAGGCCGCGGCTTTCGACGCGGTTCTCGAGGCGGCGGAAGAGGATGCGGGCGTAGATGTTCTTGAACCGATTCCGCCCGAGCCTGAGATCTTCCTCATCAGCCTCGCCACGTTCGAGACCGAAGCTTTGGCCAAGGCGGAATGGGCGAAGATTAGAAAAACCCATGCCGGCCTGGTGGGCCGGCTGCCGCACGAATTGCAGCCGATCGACACCGGCGGTGACGAGCGGTTTTTCGAACTCATCGTCGGCCCCTTGGACTCACCGCTGCAGTCGCGCGCCTTGTGCGGCGCGCTCCGCGCCCACGGCCATGTGTGCCGGACGATAGATAAGTAAGAAAGAACGAGACACCTCAGAACAAAATCCTCTCCCCAAGGGGAGAGGGTTTTTATTACTGTTTGCGACAGGCGCTATCCGCCGGGCATAGTTTACTTCGGCATGACAACAATCGAACATATCGGCATTGTTGGCGGCGGCGCCTGGGGGACGGCGCTGGCGGCGGCAACGGCGCGCGCCGGGCGGACGGTCAGTCTGTGGGCGCGCGAGGAAGAGGTCGTGGCGTCGATCAACGGCGCGCGGGAGAACAAACGCTTCCTGCCCGGCATCGTTCTTGATCCCGCCATTTCGGCAAGCACCAATCCGGCGGTGCTGAGCGCCGCCGATCTTGTCTTGTTGGCGCCGCCGGCGCAGCATTTCCGTACCGTCGCAGCGGATATTACCGGGCATTTGAACCGCACAGCACCCGTCGTCATCTGCACCAAGGGCATCGAGCGTGACAGCGGTGCGCTAATGAGTGAGGTGGCGCGCGAGGTGATGGGCGATCGGCCGCTCGCTGTTCTCTCCGGCCCGAGTTTCGCCCATGAAGTGGCGCGTGGCTTGCCGAGCGCCGTCACATTGGCTTGCGCCGATGGCGCGCTCGGCAAGGCCGTGGCGGCGGCGCTTGGCAGCGCCACCTTTCGGCCCTATCTCTCCGACGATGTGACTGGCGCGCAAATCGGCGGTGCGGTGAAGAATGTCATGGCCATTGCCGCCGGCATCGCTATCGGCCGCGGGCTTGGCGAGAATGCGCGCGCCGCCATCATGACGCGGGGCTTTGCCGAGATGGTGCGTCTCGCTATAGCCAAGGGCGCCAGGCTGGAGACCCTGGCCGGGCTTTCCGGGCTGGGCGATTTGGTGCTGACCTGTTCCAGTACGCGGTCGCGCAATTTCTCGCTCGGCCAGGCGTTGGGAGAGGGTGAGCCACTGCAAGCGATTCTTGGCGCGCGCGATAGCGTCGCCGAGGGCGTCACAAGCGCCCCCGCCGTGGTTGCGCTCGGCGCGAAGCTGGCGGTTGACTTACCGATTGCCAGCGCGGTGGACGGTGTGTTGCACAAAGGCGCCGATATCGGCGACACCATCGCCGCCCTATTGGCTCGCCCATTCCGACCCGAATTTTGAAGCATTGCGTGCTGGCTGCGGCTAAAGTGCGCCGCTGACGGGCGATGAAGACAAGAAGGGAGTGAAGCGCGTGGATTATTGGTTATTTAAGAGCGAACCGGGCGCCTGGTCGTGGGACGATCAGGTGAAGGAAGGCCCGAGCGAATGGGATGGCGTGCGCAACCATCAGGCCAACAACAATATGAAGGCGATGGAGATCGGCGACCGGGGATTTTTCTATCATTCGGTCAATGAAAAGCAGATCGTCGGCATCGTCGAGATCGTCAAAGAGCATTACCCCGATCACACCGATGCCAAAGGCGTGTTCGGTATGGTCGATGTGAAAGCGCTGATGCCGGTGAAGACGCCGGTCACCTTGGCCGAGATCAAGACGCATCCCGGCCTCTCCGAGATGTTCCTGGTGCGCCATTCGCGCCTCTCGGTCGGTCCGGTCGCGGCCAAGGATTGGAAGATCATTTGCAAGATGGCCGGGATCGACGCGTGACGGCCCAGCCGATATGACAGGCGGCGGACGCAAGGGCGAAACCACGGCCGCCCGCAGGGGCGAAACAATTGCGGCTCAGGCGGGGCATTTTATCGACCCGGCCAGCGGCGCGGTCACGCCGCCGATACAGCCTTCCGTCACTTTCGCGCGCGATGCGGATTATGCGCTGATCGATCCGGACTTTAACTATGGCCGCGCCAACAATCCGACGACCGCTACGGCGGAAGCCTTGCTGGCTAGCCTCGAAGGCGCCGAGGCGGCGCTGCTGTTCGCCTCTGGCCTCGCCGCGGCATCCGCCCTGTTCGCGACCCTGCCGCAAGGCGCGCGGGTGGTGGCGCCGCGCGTCATGTATCAAGGCACGCTGTCGCGTATCAAACAGATGGCTGAAACCGGGCAGATCGAATATGCGCTGTTCGATGCCACTGAAGCCGGCGCTCTCGAACAAACTGTTGGCACCGCCGAGACGGCGCTGGTGTGGATCGAATCACCGTGCAACCCAACCTGGGATGTGATCGACATCGCTGCCGCCGCCCGCACCGCCCATGACGCCGGTGCGCGCCTCGCAGTCGATTCGACCGTCGCCACGCCGGTGCTGACGCGTCCGCTCGACCTCGGCGCCGATGTGGTTTTTCATTCGGCGACGAAATATCTCAACGGCCATAGCGATGTGCTCGCCGGCGTGTTGGTGAGCGCCAAGGCCGACGATGCCTGGCAACGGATCAGCGACGCCCGCTGGCTGGGCGGCGCAGTGTTGGGCGTGTTCGAGGCCTGGCTGCTGATTCGTGGATTGCGCACGCTTTTTCTCCGTGTGCGGCGCGCATCTGAATCGGCGCTCGCTATTGCGCGCCATTTCGAGGGCCATAAAAAACTCGACGCCGTGCTTTATCCCGGCCTCGCCTCCCATCCCGGCCACGCTATCGCCGCACGGCAAATGACCGGCGGCTTCGGCGGTATGCTGTCCCTGCTCGTTACCGGCGGCCGGGAGGCGGCGGTCCGCACCGCGTCGCGCGCCGAAATATTCTTGCCCGCCACGTCGCTCGGTGGCGTCGAGAGCCTGGTCGAACACCGCGCCACCATCGAAGGGCTGGAAAGCGATGTGCCGGAAAACTTGCTCCGCCTCTCGGTCGGTATCGAGGATGTCGGCGAGCTCATCGCCGATCTCGAACATATGCTTTCAGGCGCGTCATGAGCGACGCGGTGCGCAGGATTCTCTGCCGCCTCGCCGATATTCCCGACGGCGGCAGCAAGGGTTTCGAGATCGGCGAAGGTCCGACCGCGTTCGAGTTTTTTATCGCCCGCAAGGGAGCCAGGATTTACGCCTATGAGAACAGCTGCCCGCATACCGGCGGCCCGCTCGATTGGACGCCCGACCGCTTCATCGACGGCGATAGCGGGCACATTCTGTGTGCCACCCACGGCGCCTTGTTCCGGGTGGAGACCGGCGAATGTCTGGCCGGCCCCTGCGTCGGCGACTGGTTGCGCGCGCTCAGGGTATCGATCGACGGCGAGGACATCGTTCTCGAGCAATAAGACCGGCGACACGAGGAAGTCCGCGGGTGCGCTCGCGCGGCTTGCCCGGCACCGGCAATCGACCGATAATCCCGCCCGGAACGGCCCTGACGGCCGTAAAGTTACTGAGACCGGGAGCTAGGAGCGCCACATGATTCCGCACGAAAACGAGATCTTTCCTGTCTCGCCCGAAATGGCGCGCGCGTCCCATTGCGACGACGCTGCGTATAAGGAAATGTACGCCCGTTCCATCGACGATCCGGACGGCTTTTGGGCCGAGCAAGCGGAATCACTTGAGTGGATGCAGCGTTGGACCAAGGTCAAGGATTCGCGCTTCGGGACGGACGCGCAAATTCGCTGGTTCGAAGGCGGCAAGATCAATGTCAGCGTCAATTGCATCGACCGCCATCTCGAGACGCGCGGCGATCAGACGGCGATCCTCTGGGAAGGCGACGATCCGGAGAATTCGAAATCTATCACCTATCGCGAACTACACCGTGAAGTCTGCCGCATGGCAAATGTGCTGAAGGCGCAAGGGGTCAAGAAAGGTGACCGCGTCACGATCTACATGCCGATGATTCCCGAAGTCGCTTACGCCATGCTCGCCTGCACGCGCATCGGCGCGATTCACTCGGTGGTGTTCGGCGGATTCTCGCCGGATTCGCTTGCCAACCGCATTCATGATTGCGACAGCAATTGCGTGATTACCGCCGACGAGGGCGTACGCGGTGGCCGTTCGGTTCCGCTCAAGGCCAATACCGACCAAGCATTGACGCGAAGCCCCAGCGTCAAAAGCGTGATCGTCGTCAGGCGCACCGGCGGCGCCATTGAGTGGACCGACGGGCGCGACGTTTGGTATCACGAGGAAGCGGCGAAGGTCGCCGACGATTGCCCGGCGGAAGAAATGGATGCCGAGGACCCGCTCTTTGTCCTCTATACCTCGGGCTCGACCGGCAAACCGAAAGGGGTGATGCATACCACGGGCGGCTATCTGCTCTATGCATCGCTCACCCATAAATATGTCTTCGATTATCACGACGGCGATATTTACTGGTGTACCGCCGACGTCGGCTGGGTCACCGGGCACAGCTATATCGTCTACGGCCCGCTCGCCAATGGCGCCACCACGCTGATGTTCGAGGGCGTGCCCAACTATCCCGATTCCTCGCGCTTCTGGCAGGTCGTCGACAAGCATCAGGTCAATATATTCTACACCGCGCCGACCGCCATCCGCGCCCTGATGCGCGAAGGCGAGGGGCCGGTGACCAAGACCTCGCGCGCCTCGCTCAGGATCCTCGGCACCGTCGGCGAGCCGATCAATCCGGAAGCCTGGGTGTGGTACAACGAGGTGATCGGCGAGAAGCGCTGCCCGATTGTCGATACATGGTGGCAGACAGAGACCGGCGGCATTTTGATCACGCCGCTGCCGGGCGCGACGGCGTTGAAGCCGGGCTCGGCGACACGGCCGTTCTTCGGCGTCAAACCGTTGATCGTCGATAGTGACGGCAACGAGTTAGACGGCGCCTGCTCCGGGCTGCTCTGTATTGGCGATTCCTGGCCCGGCATGATGCGCACCATTTACGGCGATCACGAGCGCTTCATCAGCACCTACATGGTGCAATATCCCGGGCACTATTTCACCGGCGACGGCGCGCGCCGCGACGAGGACGGCTACTACTGGATCACCGGGCGGGTCGACGATGTGATCAACGTGTCCGGCCATCGCATGGGGACGGCGGAAGTGGAAAGCGCGCTGGTCTCGCATGGCGCGGTTTCCGAGGCCGCGGTCGTCGGCTATCCGCATGAGATCAAGGGACAGGGCATCTACGCCTACGTGACGCTGACCCTCGGCCATGAGCCGAGTGAGGAATTGCGCAAGGAGCTGGTGCAATGGGTGCGCAAGGAGATTGGCGCGATCGCCAGCCCAGATCTCATTCAATGGGCGCCCAGTCTGCCCAAGACGCGCTCGGGTAAAATCATGCGCCGGATCCTGCGCAAGATCGCCGCCAACGAACAGGACGAGCTTGGCGATACCTCCACGCTCGCCGACCCGGCAGTGGTGTCGGAACTGGTGGAGAACCGGCAGAACCGCTGAGCGTTTATACCGTCAACACGATCTTGCCGAGGTGCGCATTGGCGCGCATATGGTCTTGCGCCGCCGCCGCCTCGGCGAGCGGAAACACCCGGTCGAGCGGCAGGTGAAGTGTGCCGTCTTGCACCGCCGGCCATAGATCGGCGCGCATGTTTCGGTTGATCTCCCGCACCTCTTCGATGGAACGGGTGCGAAAGGTGACGCCGAGATATTTGGCGATTTGCAAGCCCATCAGTCCGACGCCGGAACTGGCGCCTTGTATCAGCACCGTTTCGCCGGCTCGCAGGCGGCCATTGCCGACCAATGCGTCATGCATGGTCTGCAGCGCGATCGGGAGTGTCGCCGCATGTTCGAAACTCATATCCGCCGCCGGCACGGGGGAGGCGCGGCCCCAGTCGGTTGCGGCATATTCGGCATAGCCGCCCGCGCCGGAACACATCACCCGCTCGCCAGGTTTGAATTCCGCGGCATCGCTGCCGATTTCGGCCACTTCGCCGGCCCATTCCAAGCCGGCTATGGCGCCGGCGCCGCCGAGTTTGCCGTGCATGCGGCCATCGCTCATCAAGAGATCGGCGCGGTTGAGGGCGGCGGCGCGCACGCGGACGAGAATTTCGTTCGGCTTTATTTCCGGCTTCGGCGCCTCGCCGATGATGAGGCCGGATTCCGATAACATCGCTGCCTTCATAATGATCCCTCCGCCGCGCTGCCCGCGCTCAAATAGTCTTCCGCCAGCTCGCATACCATTTTGACGATGCCAGGCGCGATCTCCTCGGCCGTTCGCGTTTCGCTTCTTGTGTGAATCCAGCCGAGATAGGTGAAGGCGCGCAAGAGATAAAACAACGGCATTTGCGCAAGCGTTTCGTCTGTCAGCTGGCGCTCTTGGCGATAGCCGTCGATGACGGCGCGCTGCACCGTTTCGGACTGCTCGGTTCCGAGAAACAGAATGGAGATGGTGGCGAGATCGAACAGGTGCCAACCGAATCCGCAATCGTCGAAATCGATGGCCGTCACGCGCCCGTCGCGCAAAATGATATTGTCGAAATTGAAATCGGCGTGAATGAGGCCGTAGGTTTGGTTGGCTTCGCCGACTGCCGTTAAAACGCGCCGCGCCGCTTGGCGTGCCTGTTCGATCAACTGCTTTTGCGCCTTGTCGAGGCCGGGAAACTCCCAGAATCTTCCCCACAAGGGAGCCTCGCCGGTCAGCCCGTCGTTGTTCCAGGCATGGCGAACGAAATCTTTTGGCGGTTGCCAGCGGGCGGCATGGTTGTGAAGTTGCGCCGCCAGGCGGCCGACCTCGGTGAAGGCGTGAGCGATGTCGCCGACCGTATCGCTCAAGCCTTCCTCGATGCTGCCGAGCGGCGCGCCGTCCAGCCACTTCACCATATCGATCTGGCGCGGCTCCGGCACGCCGTCGACGCCGGCCGTGACGAACAGCGCGCCGCTCTCGGCGGGGATGATTTCGGGCACTTCGATGTTGTCCTGCTGCAGCGCTTGCATCCAACTTAACTCCGATTGCAGTGCGGCGTCGGAATGGTAGCCGTAGCGGTGAATTCTGAGTGCGGCATCGAAGCCGTCCGCGAGCTTGATGCGGAACACGGCGTTCTCGCGAATCTTAATCAGTTGCGGCTGGCAGTCGGCGATGTTCCAGGCTTTGAGCGCTTCAATCGCGAGGCGCTGCATGCGTTCCGCCCGCGCGTCGATGCCGATCTTGTAGAAATCAGTCATGCGGCGCTCGCCTCGCGGTCACAGGGTGGCCAGGCTATGGTCGAGGGTTTGCAATAACAGGTCCGCATTTTCGGTTGAGAATGGCAGCGGCGGGCGAATCTTGAGCACATTGTCATCGCGCCCGGTGCGGCTGATGAGGACGCCGCGCTCGCGCATCGCATCGACCACAGCGGCAGTTGCGTCCGGCGCCGGTGTCTTGGCCGCACGGTCATGCACGAATTCGGCGCCACAGAACAACCCATGGCCGCGCACATCGCCGATGACGTCATGCCTTTCGGCCAGTTCGCCGAGCCCGGCCCTGAGATGGTTGCCCACCTTCAGGGCGTTCGCCATTAGACCTTCGCGTTCGATCACTTCCAACACCGCGAGGCCTACCGCAGCGGCTACGGGGTTGCCGCCGAAAGTATTGAAATACATCGCCTTTTCACTGAATTCTTCGGCCAGATCCGGCCTGCACACGACGCCGGCAAGGGGATGGCCGTTGCCCATCGGTTTGCCCAGGGTCACGAAGTCGGGGGCGGCGCCGTACAGCTGGTAGCCCCACATATTTTCGCCGGTGCGGCCAAAACCCGGCTGAACTTCGTCGGCGACGTAATACCCGCCGGCGGCGTGGACCGAGGCGACTGCTTTTTCCATCGCGCCGGGGGGCATGTTGGGTAGGCCTTCGGTGGTGAATACCGTATCGACGAGCAATGCGGCGGTATTCATGCCGCTCTCGGCCAGCGATGCGATCGCCGCCTCGACCTCAGCGGAGAATATCTCCGCCGCGGCGTCCTCGTCGACCCCTTGCGGTAGGCGATAGCTATCGGGCGCCGTGACTGTCCGAATATTCGCGCCAATCCCCTCCGGCCCCGGGTAAGCGGTGCAGAGCTCGGCGATGGTGGAGGAATTTCCGTGGTAGCAAAAATCGGTGACGATGACGCCGCTGGCGCCGCTGCACGCCTTTGCGATTCGGAGCGCCAATTCATTCGCTTCGGTGCCCGAGCAGCATAGAAATAGCCGGCTCAAATCGCCGCCCATCGTGGCGGTCAGCGCCTCGCCATAGTCGAGAATCGCTTCGTGCAGATAGCGCGTGTGGGTATTCAGGGTTTTCGCTTGCTTTTCCAACGCCGCGACAACATGTGGATGGCAGTGGCCGACATTGGCGACATTGTTATAGGCATCGAGGTAGCGCCGGCCGTCGGCGTCGAACAACCACACGCCGTCGCCGCGTACCAGATGAAGCGGGCGGCTGTAGAAAAGCGGGGACGCGGCGCCGAGCAGGCGATGGCGTCTTTCAAGGAGGGTGTCTTGCGGCATGATTCGAACCCCACACTGAGATGGCGGTTGTTTACCTTATTTTCCCCGCTCGTGCATTCACGCCATTCCTCGGCTATGAATGTTACCGGACGCCAACCGGGATAGGCCGAGTGCCGCAATATGCCGAGTGATAGCAAAGTCGAGGCGAAACCGCTGAATGAGCTGCTGGTCGCCGTGGCGGCACAAGACCGCAGCGCCTTCGCGCCGCTTTATGAAGCGACCAGCGCGAAACTGTTTGGCGTGACTTTGCGTATCTTACGTAACCGGCAACAGGCGGAAGAGGTGCTGCAGGAAGTCTACATCCGAATTTGGCGCCGCGCCGCCGATTACCGCCCGGAGAAGGGCACGCCCATGACCTGGATGATCACCATCGCGCGCAACCGGGCGCTCGACCGGCGGCGCCAACAGAAACCCGAGCTGCCCTTGGACGACGTCGAGGGCTACGCTGAGACCGCCGACCCCGAGCCCAGCCCGCTGGCGCAGGCGATTGCCGGCGAGCAAGGCCGCGCCCTCGCCGCATGTCTCGACGAATTGGGCGCCGAGCAACGCGGCTGTATCACTCTCGCCTACCGGGAGGGCTTTACCCATGGCGAGCTGGCGGCGCGCTTCGACACTCCGCTCGGAACGGTGAAGAGCTGGATCCATCGTGGTTTGCGGCACTTAAAGGAATGCCTTGGCGGATGACTGACGCCTATAACGAAAGAGACGGATTGGCCGCTGAATATGTGCTTGGCACACTTGAGGCGGTGGCGCGGCGCGAGGCCGAGGTGCTCGCCGCGCGCAATCCGGCGTTCGCCGAGCTGGTGGCGGAATGGGAGCGTCGCTTGGCGCCGCTGGCCGAGGACATTCAGCCCGTGGCGCCGCCGGCCGGGCTGCTCGCCCGCATCGAAAACATCCTGGATATTCTAGGGCCCGTACGCGGCGCCGCGCCAATGGCGCGCCCGCTCCGGCGTGAGCGGCGGGTCCGCACCGCATGGCGCTTCTCGGCGCTCAGCGCCGGCGCCATCGCGGCGGC
>PTKB01000210.1 GCA_002937555.1 Alphaproteobacteria bacterium MarineAlpha10_Bin2
TCGGCAGGGTGCCGGCCGCGGCCTGTTCTTTGATCTTCTTGATTTTGTCGGCATCGGCGGCGAGCGAGGCGCGGGTGATGCCCATGCGCCGCATGATCAGCCATTGCTGGCCGATCGAGAGCACATTGTTCCACGTCCAGTACACCACCAGTCCGGCCGGAAAGCGGGCGAACATGAAGAGGAACAGCAGCGGCAGGAACATCATGATCTTCTGCTGGATCGGCTCGACCGGCTGCGGGTTGAGCTTCATCTGCAGCAGCATGGTCAGGGCGAACGCGATCGGCCAAATGCCAATCATGAGGAATTCCGGCGCCGGCCAATCGAGCAATCCGAACACCGTGATGAAGGTCATGGGGTCGGGCGCCGAGAGATCCTGAATCCAGCCGAAAAACGGCGCATGACGCATTTCGATGGTCGCAAAGAGCACACTGTAAAGCGCGAAGAACACCGGAATTTGCACCAGCATGGGCAAACAGCCGGCCATGGGATTGGCCTTCTCCTTCCGGTAAAGCGCCATGATCTCGGTGTTCATCCTGGCTTTGTCGTCTTTGTAGCGCTCGCGCAGCATGATCGTATCGGGCTGCAATTTCCGCATCCGGCTCATCGACGCATAGGCCTTGTTGGCCAGCGGATAGAGCACGATGCGCACGCAGATGGTCAGCAACAGGATGGCGATGCCGAAATTACCGATGTTGCGGTAAAAATAATCGATCGGATAGTAGAGCGGCCGGGCGAGAAACCAGACCAGGCCGAAATCAACGGCGCTGTCGAGATCGCGCACGCCGAGCGATGTTTCGTATGAGTCGAGCAGGTTGAATTCCTTGGCGCCGACGAACAGATGGTTCGACACCGCCTTGCTCTGGTTGGGCTGGATCACCACCGGGTTTTGCCAGCGGTAATCGACCTTGTAGACATCGCGCTGGGCCGGATAGGTATGCTCGAAGGCCGCCGTGATCGCCTGACTGGGGTCCGGGATCAGAGCGCTCAACCAATATTTGCCGGTAATGCCGACCCAGCCGTCAGCGCTCGTGATTTGCTTGACCCCGATATCCTGCATGTCTTCGTAGGAGAATTCCTGCTTGGCGCCCTGGAGAACGCCGACGCCGCCATGGGCGAACATGCCCCACGGGACGAATTCCTCCGAATTGACGGCGAACATGCCGGTGAGGCCCGAGGCCGGCGTGTCGAACCGCGCGATATAGCCGAACGGGTAGAGGCTGATCGCTTGCGCGGTTTTGTTTTCGACCTTCTGCACCGTGGTAAAGAGAAAATTTTCATCCAGGGAAATTTTGCGCGTGAACAGCAGACCCTGGCCGTTGTCCCAACTGAGGATGACGCTCGAGCCGCTCTTCAGGTTGAGCCGGTCCGTCTGCCATACGGTGTCGGAGGTTGGCAGCGCGACGCTGGAGCCGGGATCTTGGGTCCATCCGAGTTCGGCGAAATAGGGGTGTGCCGAGTCGCGCGGGTTGAAGACGACAATGTTCGGACTGTTTTCTTCTTTTTGCTCACGGTAATCCTTAAGCGTCACATCGTCGAAACGCGCGCCCTTCAAAAGAATCGAGCCCCGTACCCGGTCGCCGTCGACCATGATGCGGTCGCTGCCGGCGATCGCTTCGGCGCGCTCGTGCACGGTCACGCCCGCACCATCTTCGACTTGCACCCTCTCGCTTGGCGACGCTTGGCCGCTCGCGTCCGGCTGTGCCGCTTCCTGTTCCACCGACACCGCGCGCGGCGGTGGCGGGAAGAAAACCGGCATCAGGAATTGCCAGCCGATCAGGATCACCAACACGGCGACGACAACGAGGACGAGATTTAGTTTGCTTTCGCCGAACATGATTTAACGCTTGGCGCTTTTGTGCCTAAGGCCGCGTGAAAACAGGGTTTCAGGCACCGGGTCGTAACCTTGGCCGCCAAACGGGTTGCAGCGCAGGATGCGCCACACCGCGAGGCCCAGCCCGAACAGCGGCCCGTGCCGCTTCACCGCGTCCAGCGCATAATGCGAACAGCTCGGCTCGAAGCGGCAGGACGGCGGCAACCAGGGCGATATCACCAACTGATAGCCCCGGATTAAGAGCCAGAATATGAAACTGAAAGGATTCATGATCGTATCGCGAATTCCAATAATTCCTTAGTTTTTCGCCTTACCAACCCGGAAATTGTCCGATTTCGCAGCTTTCGCTGGCGCTTCACCGCCGACCTGCGTGAGGGCCGTCTCCAAATCCCGCAGCAAATCCTCGAACGCGCGATGGACCGTCTGAGCGCGCGCAATAACCACATAATCATGCCCGGCTTTGGCGTGCCCCGGCATAACACGAGCCACTGCCGCACGCAATCGGCGCTTGGCGCGGTTTCGCGCCACCGCACCGCCGACCCGCCGGCTCGCCGTATAGCCGACCCGGACCGGTGCGTCGCGATCCGCCGAATCTCCTCCTGCTCCTGTCCGGCCCGCCGTCGGAACGGCTTGCAAGACCAACCCCGGCATCGCCGATTTGCGGCCCTTGGCCGCGGCATGGAGAAACTCGGACCGCCGCGTCAGGCGGACGATCCTGGCGACCATCGGCCTATACCGAGAGGCGTTTGCGCCCTTTGGCGCGGCGCCGTGCAAGAATACGGCGGCCGCCGACGGTTTTCATACGGGAGCGAAATCCGTGCCGACGCTTGCGCACGATATTGCTGGGCTGAAAGGTTCGCTTCAATGGCTTGTCTCCGACAAACCTCCAGCGCCGGGCCAAAGCTCCGGTGTGGAAGAATGTGCCTGCTCTGGAAGAGCCCGCTCTATACGGATTTGAAGGGGCAAAGTCAATGCTGGCAGCCAAATTTGCGGCAGTTTGCCCATTTACCGGAAATTGGCAAAGCAATCACATTCGCGCCGGATTGTTAACATTCGGGTGAAAACCTCTGGCATGCGGCGCGGGGTCGCATATGTTCAAGCAGCGATACGCCAAACCCGGTATCGTCGTTGAAATCGCGCCCTTTGAAAGCGGTAGTGAAACCAAACATGCCTTCGCCTGTGGACACGGCAGCAGCCGACGATTCCGCGCCATCTCAGGGTGCGCCGGATAGCGTCGAGGTGCGCGGCGGCCTGTCGCTGCGTCGTCTCGCGCCGCTATTGGTCTTGGTGATCGGCATCGGTCTCTTCTTCGCCTTCGGCCTCCATCATCATTACACGTTCGAGTGGCTGCAGGAGAACCATGCCGAGCTGGTTGATTTCGTATCGCGCTCCTGGTTTCTGGCGGCGTTGATCTATGTCCTCGTCTATGCCGGCACGACCACCCTGTCATTGCCCTCCTGCTCGTTTCTCACCTTAGCCGGCGGCTTTCTGTTCGGCCCCGTCTTGGGAACGGTGCTGACCGTTGTGGCCGCCACCGGGGGCGCCTTTCTGCTCTTCACCATCGCCAAGTCGGCGCTCGGCGACCCGTTGCACGCACGGGTGCGGCGCAGGGTGAAAGCCCGCGCGTTCCGCCGTATCGAAGCGGGATTTCAGGAGAACGCCCTCAGTTACCTCCTGTTTCTTCGCCTGGTGCCGATCTTTCCGTTCTTCGTCGTAAATCTCCTGCCGGCGTTCCTTGGCGTGCGGCCGCGCATCTATCTGGTCGGAACCTTCCTCGGGATTATTCCGGGCACGCTGGTCTACGCCGTGGTTGGCTCCGGGCTCGGCAAGATATTCGCAAGCGGCGAGAGCTTTTCGCTGGACAGCGTCTTCAGCCCGGAAATCATCGCCGGCCTTGCCGCGCTCGGCCTACTCTCTATGATTCCCATCGTCTATAAACGCTGGCGGAAACGCGCGGCCTAGCACGGCCTCACGTGAATCCGGGCGAGAGGAAGAGACGGGTGGCTGAAACCCTGCACTGCGATCTCTGTGTGATCGGCGCCGGATCGGGCGGTCTCACGCTCGCCGCCGGCGCCAGTCAGATGGGCGCTTCCGTGGTGCTGATCGAACGCGGCCAGATGGGCGGCGAGTGCCTCTATAGCGGCTGCGTGCCGTCCAAGGCGCTGCTGTCGGCGGCAGCCGGCGGCGCGGGCTTTGCCGAGGCGTTCGACCATGTGCGCCGCACCATTCGGGCCATCGCGCCGCAGGATTCGCGCGAACGCTTCGAGGGACTTGGCGTGCGCGTCATCGCCGAGAACGCGCGCTTTACCGGCCGGCGCTCTGTCGCCGCCGGCGATTTCGAGATCCGCGCCCGGCGCTATGTCCTCGCCACCGGCTCCATTCCCCATGTGCCGCCGTTGCCGGGAATAAGCGATGTCCCGGTGCTGACCAACGAGACGCTCTTCACCGCCTGCCCGCAGCCGAGCCATTTGCTCGTCCTGGG
>PTKB01000211.1 GCA_002937555.1 Alphaproteobacteria bacterium MarineAlpha10_Bin2
ACGCCATGCGGCGGCTGCCGCCAGCGCTTGAGCGAATTCACCGCAGTTTGGTTTTCGTTCAACTCGCGACGATAGCGCGTTCGGAAATCACGCCATCGCTCGGGGCGATGTCCAAACCAGCTTCGCAACTCGCCTGTCGGGGCAATATCCTTCGCCCAATGATCGAGCGCGGCATCTGTTTTTGTGACACCGCGCGGCCACAGACGTTCGACGAGAATACGCACGCCGTCATCGGCCGAGGCCGGTTCGTAAGCACGCTTCAGACTTATGTGTGTAGAAGCCATACCCAATTCCCGCACCACCATAGACTCAACACCCATCCGCCCTTAACTTCCACAGACAGCACCACCATAATGCGAGGAAGCCATGGCAGCGAAGGCCGAGCGCGGTGATTAAGCTATACCGTTTTCCCCCATTGGACAGGCTGCCCTCGGCCAGCCCGTTTTGTGTTAAGCTCGAAGCCTATTTCCGCATGGCCGGCATCGACTATGAGCCGCGCGACATGTCCGATCCGCGCAAATCGCCCAAGGGCAAACTGCCGTTTACCCGCGACGGCGACACAGTGGTCGCGGATTCGGCGGTCATTATCGATTATCTCAAGAGCCGCTACGGCGATCCGCTGGACAAGGATTTGAGCGCCGCCGATCGGGCCACGGCGCTCGCCTATCGGCGAATGATGGAAGAGCATTGCTATTTCTGCATCGTCCAAATGCGCTGGGCCCGCGATGAAAGTTGGGCGCAGGTACAATCCCGCTACTTCTCGTCCTTACCGCTGCCGCTGCGTTGGTTCGTGCCGGGCATGGCGCAGAAGCAGGTACGCCGTGATTTACGGGGGCACGGCATCGGCCGGCATACAGATGCGGAAATCAACGCCGTGGCGGTTGAAGATTTGCGCGCGGTCTCGGATTTGCTGGGCGACAAACCCTATCTCCTGGGCGCCGCGCCGACCTCCCTCGATGCCGCCGGGTATGGATTGTTGAGCTCTGTCCTTTTCGCGCCGTTCGCGTTGCCAATTCAGGCCGAAGTCGACGAACTGAAAAACCTCGCCGCCTATTGCGCGCGTCTCGAAAAACAGTATTTCACCGACGCATAAGCGCCGGTGTTAATTCGAAAGCGCCTTGTGCGCGGCTTCGATCACGGCTTGTGCGGTGATGCCGAATTCGGCGTATAGATCGCCGGCCGGCGCCGAGGCGCCGAACCCCTGCATGCCAATCATAACGCCGCGGGCGCCAAGATAGCGCTCCCAGCCAAACGGGCTCGCGGCTTCGATGGCGATGCGCACCACCGCGCCGCCGAGGACGTCGTCGCGGTAGGCCTGATCCTGGGCGTCGAAGAGCTCCCAGCAAGGCAGCGAGACAACCCGCGTCGGATGGCCCGCGTCCTGGAGTTCTTGCCGCGCGTCCGCCGCAATTGCGACTTCCGAGCCGGTCGCCAGGAGAACGATGCGCGGTGCGCCGCCATCCGCTTCATGCAGCACATAGCCGCCCCGCGCCGAGAGATTTTCTTCGCTAAGGGTTACGCGCTGGGCTGGCAGCCCCTGGCGGCTCAGGGCCAGCACCGAAGGGCCGGAACGGTTCTCGATCGCCGTTTGCCAGCACTCCACAGTTTCCATGGCGTCCGCCGGTCGGAACAGTTTCAGATTGGGCATCGCGCGCAGCGCCGCGAGGTGCTCGATCGGTTGATGGGTCGGGCCGTCTTCGCCGAGGCCGATCGAATCATGGGTCATGACATAAATCACGCGCTGGCCCATCAGCGCCGATAAGCGAATCGCCGGGCGGCAATAATCGGAGAAAATCAAGAATGTGCCGGCATAGGGAATGCAGCCGCCATGCAGCGCCATGCCGTTCATCGCCGCCGCCATAGCGTGCTCGCGCACGCCGTAATGGATATAGCTGCCGCTAAAGTCACCCGGCGTAACCGCCGTCATCCCGGCGACCCGGGTGCCGTTCGAGCCGCTCAAATCGGCCGAGCCACCGACCATCTCGGGCAGCGCCTGGGTCAGCACTTCGAGCGTTTTCTGGCTCGCTACGCGGCTCGCGATCTTGGGTTGTTCGGCCGCCAGGGTGCGTTTGAATTCCACCAAGCCGGCGCTCCAGTTGTCGGGCAAATCGCCGCCCGAGATGCGCTCGAATTCAGTGCGAATTGAGGCATCGCAGGCGGCCAGCCGATCTCGCCATTCGGCATGCGCTTTCGCCCGTTCCATGCCGGCCTCGCGCCACAACGAAAGAATATCCGCCGGCACGACAAACGGTGCATGGGGCCAACTCAAGCGCTCCCGCGTGCCGGCAATTTCTTCCGCGCCGAGCGGCGCGCCATGGCTCGCTTCGGAACCTTCCTTGGTCGGCGCGCCGAAGCCGATCCGGGTGCGGCAGACAATCAGCGACGGCTTGTCCGAAGCCAGCGCCGCTTCAATCGCTTCGGCAATATCCGCTGGAGCATGGCCATCGGCTTCAAAGGCGTCCCAACCTGAGGCTTCGAAGCGTTGCTTGGCGTCGTCGGAGAGCGAAAGGCCGGTGGCGCCGTCGATCGATATGTCGTTGCTGTCATACAGGACGGTCAGCTTGCCGAGCCGCAAATGGCCGGCGAGCGAAATCGCCTCGTGGCTGATGCCTTCCATCAGATCGCCGTCGCTGGCCAGCACATAGGTGCGGTGATCGACGATCCCATCGCCGAAGCGCGCCGCCAACAGGCGTTCGGCGAGCGCCATGCCGACTGCGGTGGCGAGCCCCTGGCCAAGCGGGCCGGTGGTGGTCTCGATGCCGGCGGCAGCGCCGAATTCGGGGTGCCCCGCGGTGCGGCTGCCGATCTGACGGAAGCGGCGGATCTGGTCGATGTCGATATCCGGGTAGCCGCACAAATAAAGCAGCGAATAGAGCAACATCGAGCCATGCCCGGCAGACAGCACGAAGCGGTCGCGGTCCGGCCAATCGGGATGCGCCGGATCATGTTTGAGAAATTGCGAGAACAGGACGGTCGCCACATCGGCGGTACCGAGCGGCATGCCGGGATGGCCCGACTTGGCCTGTTCCACCGCGTCCATCGAGAGCGCGCGGATGGCGTTGGCCATGTCCCGGTGTTGGGTGTCACCTTGTTCGGAGGGTGCGGCTGATGTCGTCATGCTCATGTGTATTGCTGTCAAAACCCGCACGCCGGGGCGAGACGCCAATGCGCATGCGATGGCGCAACATGACCATGGTCGCCGGGAGCGTCAACAGGCAGTGTGCCGAGGTCCGCGCAGTTGACTGCCACGCCCGCCTAGTCTAAGTGTTTGACGGTGAGAAGTCAGTTTCGGATTTTGGGACAACATGCTGATAATACTAAATTATGCCGAATCTTGATGAATCCGTGGCGCGTCTTGGGAAGGCGGTCGAGCAGTTGACTCGGACGCTCGAAAACGGCGCCAATAAAGGCGGCGCCGGGCAGGCCAGCGGGCTCGCCGAGTCGCTGGCCACCGTTCAGCAAGAGCGTGACGGTCTCCATGCCGATCTCGAATCTTTGCGCGCCGAACATCGAAAATCCGGCGCCGCGCTGCGTGACGCGCAGGAAAACTACGCCGCCATGCAAGTCGTCAGCGAGGCTGTTGCCGGCCGCCTCGACGGCGCCATCGGCGAACTGAAAATCTTGCTCAAAGAATAGGCGCACGCGCGTATGGCTCAACTCACCGTCACCATCCACGGGCGCAATTATCCGATTGTGTGCGACGATGGCCAGGAAGAGCATGTCACCCGGCTCGCCACCTATATCGACAAGCGCGCTTCGGAAATTGCCGAGACGGTCGGGCAGGTCAGCGAGGGCCGGCTTCTGGTGATGACGGGCTTGCTGATCGCCGACGAATTATCCGAGGCCTATGACGAGATGGAGCGGCTGCAGGTCGAGGCGAAAAAATCCGAGGATGCGATCCGCACCGAAACGCGCGAGAGCATGGAAGCGAAGGTGGCGCCGGTGGTGGACTCCCTGGCTGTGCGCATCGAAAATATTGCCGCCGGCCTGGAGAGCGACTAAGTTCCACTTGGGCGGTTGCTGCGGAGCATGACACGCCGTAGTTTCCCGGGGCCAACAAGTTCCTCTAGGGAGCTGTCCCTGCCGGAGCCGTGGTTTCGGTATACGGCGCCCACCTGCTTTGCAGGCCTAGAGGAAACTTGCAGCGTGACGGCCGCTGCGGCGCCGCCCACTTCAGTGGATAGAATCTAACATATGGCACCCGTACGACGGTTTCCCCAAGTTCACCCGGATAGGCGCCCGATGCGCAGCGGTGCGGATACATCGCA
>PTKB01000212.1 GCA_002937555.1 Alphaproteobacteria bacterium MarineAlpha10_Bin2
CGCGTCTTTCTCATGGGCCACTCCGCTGGAGGACATCTGGTGGCGCTCAAGGCTGCGTTCAGGGCCAACGCCGCGCCGCCGACCAAAATGATCTGGCGGTCGATAGCGCGCGCCGCCTGGCGGACGTTGAGCGTGCCGGACAACACCATCAAGGCGGCGCCCGCCACCGCCGCAGCGACGATCGGCAACACGCCCGTCGCCGCGACTCCGACAACCGCGAGAAAGATCAAACTGGCGCGCCGCGCATGATTGTAAGACGGCAGTTCGCTTTCCGACCATTGCATAAGCACGACGTCGCGGTTGGCGCGCAAGCCGCGTACATCGCGGCTGCGGCCTGAAATCAACAACACATCGCCGGCCTGGAGGCGAACCTCATGCATGTGCGCGCGCGTCATGCGCGAGCGCCGTTGCACGCCGAGGACGCGCACGCCGTCCGCCGCCGGAAAAGCGGATTGTTCGATCGGCAAGCCGAGCAGACGCGAGCCGGGCGAGACCATGGCCTCGGCAACAACTTGTGCGGCGCGCGCGCTGCCCGCCGGCTCGGCATCATCCGCCGCGCCGTCTCCGGGCGCGGCATCGTCTTCGGCCGCGGCGGTAAGGCGGATTTGCAGGCCGCTGTCGCGCGCTACGGCATCGATCAATGCTTTGCGCGTCGCCGCGACGATCACCACATCGCCGGGCTCCAATGCGATATCTTCGAACGGCGCCCGGTTGTGCACGGCGCCGCGCTGCACCATGAGCACCGTCATCTCGCGAAACGCCGAAAACATGCCGCCGACGGCGGCGATGCCGATCAGCGGCGACTGCGGCTCGACGGTAAACTGGGCGATGAATTGTTTGCCGCTGCTGGTCGCGGGTTCGTCGTCCTCGGTCTCGCGTTTGGGCATCAGATGGGGCGCCACGAACAGCACATAGACAAATCCGATAGCCGCAAGCACCGCGCCGGGCACGGCGAAATCGAAGAAACCGAGCGGCGTCATGCCTAACTCCGCCGCCGTGCCGGCGACGAGCAGGTTCGTGCTCGAGCCGATCAGCGTCATCATGCCGCCCAGAATGGTGCAGTAGCTGAGCGGCATCATCACGCGGCTTGCGGTGTGGCCGAGGCGATCGGCGAGCGAGGCCAGAACCGGGATGAACATGACCACCACCGGCGTGTTGTTGAGCGCCGCGCTAATCGTGAGCGCCACCAGCAGGCTGAGCGCAATGGCCGGAGCCGGCCGCCCGCGCGCGGCGCGGTATATCGTTTTGCTGATCATTTCCAGCGCGCCGGCGCGCACCATGCCCTGGCCGACTACGAGTAAGGCGACAACGGTGATAATCGCAGGGTTGCCGAAGCCCTTCAGCAGACCCCCGGCGTCGAGGGCGATGGCGCCTGCCGCATCGCGGAGCGGCGCGACATGAAACAGAATGAGCAGCGCCGCGACCAGGCCGACCGACGTCAGCTCGAGCGGCATGCGCGGATGCGCATAGGCAAGGATGGCAAGCCCGGCAAGCGCCAGGGTTAGCCACATCAGGAGGAAAGGATCGGCGGCGATCATAAGGCGCCATCATGAAAGACGGCTGCGCCCTTGCCAAGCGCAAGCGTTCGTCCGCACCGCCGGCTTCGTTAGAGGCGCTGCCAGAGGTCGCTATCGATAAGTTCTTCTTCCTGGACCGGGGCGATTTCCACCGGCGGCGGCGCTTCCGTATCCGCACTTTCTGCCGCCGCCTTCACCGCCTGCTCTTCAATCGCTTCGTCCTCTGCCGAGGATTCTTCCATGGGATCGGAATCGCTGTCTGGGCCAGCCGCTTCGTCGGGTTTCTCTACCTCCGGCGTCACGACAGGAGCCGCCGGGCGCGGCGAAACAGGCGCCTGATAATTCGAATAGGGATTGCCTTGGGTGCCGGACATGCCCCGGCCCGACGGTTTCGCCAGCGTGGCCTCACGCAGCAAAAGGATGCTGATGCGCCGATTGGATGGCGCTTCCGGGTCTGCCTTGTTCAACGGATCGGTGGCTGCCTTGCCGGTCACCGTCGCCAACCGTTCTTCCGGCAATCCGGCGGCGATAAGCGCGCGCCGGCTGGCATGGGCACGGTCGGTGGACAGTTCCCAGTTGCTGTATCCGGAGCCGGAGCGATAGGGCGTGGCGTCGGTGTGGCCGACGATGGCGATCTTGTTGGGCAGCTTCTTGATGGATTCGGCGATTTTGGCCATCATCTCGTTTGTTTGTCCAACATCTCGGCGCTGCCGAGGGGAAACATTGCTGTCTTGTGGGTATCGAGCAGCTGAATTCGGAGACCCGCGCCAATTTGCTCGATTCTTAGATTGTCTTTGTAGGGACGCAGTTTGGGGTCCTGGTTAAACAGCTTCTTGAGCGCCGTCGCTGTATTGTCGAAGCGCTGCTGTTCGCGTCGAGCGAATAGCCGCTCGTTGTAGCCCACATCGCTTACCCGTCGCTGCGTGGAGCCACCGGCCGCCCCTTGTTTGGGTCCGGCGACAGTAGAAACACCAGGTTTGGTGTCGGGACCGCTCTTTTTATCGGCGCGAGCGAGATGTTTACCCTTGGCATCCTTGGCGTCGTTTTTCTCGACCGTGCCCAAATGGCTGCCACCGCCTTGTTCCAAGTCATGGGCGTCGAGCCTGCCCATATGGCTGCCGGCCGCACCCTCGAATTCATGCGCCGCCACCGGGCCGCGCTGGAAGAAGGCGCCTTCGTCGTCCGGCGATTCTTCATCGGCGTTGCCATCGGCATCTCCAAATGTCGGCACGCGGATGCCGAGAATGAGGCCGGGGCTGGATGTGTTCGACGTCATCGCGCCTTCGCTGTCGAGCGTGCGGCCGCCGAGGACGCCACCGGCGCCACTCGTCGATTTGCTGACGCTGGCCGGGGCGAAATAGTTGGAAATGGCGGTGCGCTGATCTTCCGTCGTGGCGTTCAACAGCCACATGAGGAGGAAAAACGCCATCATCGCGGTCACGAAATCGGCGTAGGCGATCTTCCAGGCACCGCCATGGGCGTGCTCATGGGCCTTCTTTTTGACCCTCTTGATGAAGATCAGTTCATTGACATTGGTGGCCATGGCGTCGGCTCAGCCTATGCCGCGGGCAGTTCGGCGACCGCCTCCTCGACATCGTAGAACGTGGGCCGTTCGTGAGCGAACAGCGTCTTGCGGGCGAACTCCACGCTGACGGCGGGGGCGTAACCCTGCATATAGGCCAGGAGACCGGCCTTCATGCAGACAAAATATTTGGTGTCCGTGTTGGAGCGGCCTTTGAGAGCCGACGCAATCGGGCCGATAAATCCGTAGGACAACAAAACGCCGAGGAAGGTACCGACCAGCGCCGCGCCGATAAGGTGGCCCAGCACCTCAGGCGGCTCGGTGATCAAGCCCATGGTATGTATCACGCCCAACACTGCAGCAACGATGCCCAGCGCCGGCATCGCTTCGGCGACTTTGTTGATGGCTTCTGAGATTTCGAGTTGATCGTTGTGATGGGTCTCGATTTCTTCATCCATCAAGGTTTCCATCTCGTGCGCCTTGTCCGATCCCAATGTCATCAGGCGGATATAGTCACACAGGAATGTGACCACGGTTTCGTCGTTATAGAATTTAGGAAATTGCTGAAACAGGTCACTTTCCTGGGGATTTTCGACATGCTGCTCCAGCGCCAGCATGCCCTTCATTTGCACGAGTTTGAACACCGCGTAGAGAAGCGTGAGCAGTTCGAGAAAGCTTTCTTTGTTGTGGCGCGGAGCCTTCAGCAATCCCATCGTCGCCTTGATCGAGGCTTTGATAACAGTCTTGGGATTGGCGATGATGAAGGCACCGACGGAGGCACCGACAATGATGATGAATTCGACCGGCTGAATCAGAATCTCGATATGGCCGCCCATCATTATGAAGCCGCCAACGACGCATATGATAACCGTCAAGCTGCCAACGATTAACAGCATCCAATCTTACCCCGCTTTATTCGAATCTCCGCGTCCGCCGCTTTGTGGCGCACGCAGTGACTGTTCGACGGCCCAATTTACCGCCGGCAGGGTGAAAAAACGGTTAACCACAATATCCGGGAAGGGTGGCGTCTCAACGGGTTGCGCCCGCTCGCGGGGCAATACTTTTCTCTAACACGTTGAAAACGGGTCCTTTTTTACTCATACCCCTCCCTTGCCCCAGTCGGTGCCCCAGTCGGACGATACATACCCCACAAAAAATCATGCCTTGAAAGACCGTAACAGGGGCTGATGG
>PTKB01000213.1 GCA_002937555.1 Alphaproteobacteria bacterium MarineAlpha10_Bin2
TTCGGCCAAATTGCTACAAAAAATTGCTTCTCTTGGCAAATTAAGCGCTGGTATCGAGTTTCGCGCCGACATTCGATTCGGTGTCATCGTCGCCATTCTCGCCGTCATCATTGCCCGCCGGCGCGCCCGAGCCCCTGGCGACACCGACCATCGCCGGGCGCAACAATCGCTCGCCAATCATGTAACCGGCTTGCGCCACTTCGACGATGGTGCCGTCGGGCTCACCGGTTTCCGGCGCTTCGAACATCGCCTGATGCAAATTATAATCGAACTTCTCGCCGAGCGGATTAACTTGACGGATTCCATGGCGCTCCAGCGCGCTCGCCATTTCGCGCGCCGTCATTTCCACGCCTTCGACCAACGCTTTAACGATGTCACTGTCTTCGCGCGCGTCTTCCGGAATCGAATCGAGAGCGCGCGCCATATTGTCGGATACCGAAAGCATATCGCGGGCAAAACTAGCGATGCTGTAACGGTTGGCGTCGGTTACGTCTTTTTTGGCGCGCCGGCGGACATTTTCGGTCTCGGCCAGCGCCCGCAGCAGCTGATCCGTCAACTGCGAAACATCGTCGCCCGCGTCCGCATCCGCTTCGCTCTCTTCGGCCTCGTCCTCGTCCTGTTCACCCGGCTCGCACGGCGCCGGCGCCTGTTCCGCGTCGTCTGTTTCGACGGTCTCGCCGGCTTGCTCACCGCCGGCGGTTTGCCGCTCCTTATCGATCATCTGAACTTCACCTTGGTCTATCGTTAACTCAAAATCCGCCCGATCACACTCGCGGTATGATCGACCAGCGGGACGATGCGGGCGTAGTTGATGCGGGTCGGTCCGATCACGCCGATCGCGCCGATGAAGCGTGACTTGCTGTCGCGATAAGGCGCGACGATCATCGAGCATTCGGTGTTGTTAAACAGTTTGTTTTCGGCGCCGATGAAAATCTGCACCCCGTCCGCACCTTCCGTGCTCTCCAGCAATTGCACAAAACCCTCCTTGCTGTCGAGCGCTTCGAACAGGCTGCGAATGCGGTCAAGCTCGGCCATCGCCGTGACGTCGTCCAACAGATTGGCGCGGCCGCGAACGATCAGCGTGCCGCTCTCCTTCTTTTCGTTGGCCCAGGTGGCGAGACCAGCTTCCACGACCTTGGCGGACAGCTCGTCGATTTGCGCGCGATGCTCGGCCAGCTCGGCCAGGATGGCGGCGCGCGCGTCTTCCAGCGTGCGCCCGGAGAGGCGCGCATTGAGATAATTTGCCGCCTCCGTCAGCGCCGATTGCGGCATGCCGGGCGGCAGATTGATCACACGGTTTTCCACCACCCCGCTTTCGGTCACCATAATGGCAAGCGCTTCGCCGGGCCCGAGCGAGGCGAATTCAACCTGTTTGAACGGCACGTCCTGCTTTGGCGCCAGCACCAGGCCGGCGCAGCGCGACAAGCCGGAGAGCGCTTCGATTGCCTCGCTGAGCAACTCCTCGACGGTGCGGCCCGAGGCATTGCAGGTGCCCTCGATGCTGGAGCGTTCCTGCTCGGTCAGATTGCCGATTTCCAGCAAACCATCGACGAACAGGCGCAAGCCGAGCTGCGTCGGCAAACGCCCGGCCGAGGTGTGCGGCGAAAACAACAGGCCCGAATCTTCCAGATCCGCCATGACATTGCGGATCGTCGCCGGCGACACCGGATTATCGAGGCGCCGCGACAAGGTGCGCGAGCCCACCGGCTGGCCGGTTTGCATAAATTCTTCGACCAACCGGCGCAAAACCTCTTGCGACCGTCCGCTCAGTTCATACAACACATCAAAACGCTCAAATTGCTTCGGAATATCCATCTCGCCTGTGAATGTAGTGAGCCCCCCGTTAAGCGTCAACGCCACGCCGGACATGTGCTGGACGGCGGCCGGACGCTCGGTTAGGGTCCGGAAAATTCACCAGCAAGCGGAAAATAATCATGCGCCCTTCCGGCAGACGGCCCGACGAATTGCGCGATATTTCGTTACAGCCGAACTACAGCAAACATGCCGAAGGTTCCTGCCTCGTCCGGTTCGGCGACACCCACGTGCTGTGCACCGCGAGCGTGGAAAGCCGCGTGCCGCCTTTCTTGCGCAATTCGGGAAGGGGTTGGGTAACTGCGGAGTACGGCATGCTGCCGCGCAGCACCGGATCGCGCTCGGGACGGGAAGCCGCGCGCGGCAAGCAGGGCGGGCGCACCCATGAAATCCAGCGCCTGATCGGGCGGTCTTTGCGCGCCGTGACCGAGATGACCGCCTTCGGCGAGCGCCAAATTACGCTTGATTGCGACGTCTTGCAGGCCGATGGCGGCACCCGAACGGCGGCCATCACTGGCGCTTATGTGGCGCTTCATCAAGCCTTTCACGGCCTGGTGAAAGCCGGCGAGATCGAGCGCATTCCACTCACCGATCAGATCGCCGCGATTAGTTGCGGCATCTATAAGGGAGAAGCCGTGCTCGATCTCGATTACGACGAGGACAGCGTGGCGGACACCGACGCCAATTTCGTTCTCACCGGCTCGGGCGGCATCGTCGAAGTTCAGGGCACCGCAGAGGGTAAGCCGTTCAGCGAAGATCAATTCCTCGAGCTCATGGCGCTGGCGAAGCTGGGAATCGAGCGCCTGACGGCGCTGCAGCGCGAGACACTTGGCGCGGACAGCGCGAATGGCGCGTAAATTCACAGCCGACCGGCTGGTTATCGCCAGCCACAACGCCGGCAAGATCCGCGAAATGGTGGATCTGATGGCGCCCTATGACGTCGCTGTGAGCGCCGCCGGGGAACTCGGCCTGGCCGAGCCAGAGGAAACCGGCACCACCTTTCTTGCCAATGCCGAGCTTAAGGCCCGGGCCGCAGCGACGGCTTCGGATTTGCCGGCATTTTCCGACGATTCGGGCCTGGTGGTGCCGGCGCTAGACAGCCAGCCGGGGATTTATTCCGCCCGCTGGGCCGGCCCGAGCCGCGATTTCGCCGTCGCCATGGCGCGTGTCGAAACCGAGCTCAGCCAAAACGGCGGCGCGCCCGAAGGTGCGGACGCCTATTTCGTCTCGGCGCTCAGCCTCTGTTGGCCCGATGGCCATGCTGAGAATTTCGAAGGCGAAGTGCATGGCACGTTGAGCTTTCCGCCCCGCGGCGAACACGGTTTCGGCTACGATCCGATCTTCATCCCGGGCGGCTATCGCATCACATTTGGCGAAATGGACCCTGAGGAAAAACACACGCTCAGCCACCGCGCACGCGCCTTCGAGAAATTGGTGGCGGCCTGTTTCCCGCTCGATGGCTGAAGCGAGACCCTCCTACCCGGAGCCGAACGATGGGCTGGCGGTCTACGTCCATTGGCCCTTCTGCCTCGCCAAATGCCCGTACTGCGATTTTAATTCCCACGTCCGAGACGATGTCGACGACCTCAGATGGCGGCGCGCGCTATGCGCCGAAATCAACCATGTCGCCGTCGAGGCGGGGAAACGCACTGTCGGCAGCATCTTCTTCGGCGGCGGGACACCCTCGCTCATGGCGCCGGAGACCGTCGCGGCGGTGATCGATCAGGTCGGCCAGGTGTGGAACCTTGCGGCGGATGCGGAAATTACCCTTGAGGCCAATCCGACCTCGGTCGAGGCCGGGCGTTTCGCCGCCTACCGCGCCGCCGGCGTCAACCGTTTATCGCTCGGCGTGCAATCGCTCGACGATGCGGCGCTCGGCTTTCTCGGACGCCAACATAGCGCCGGCCAGGCCCGCGCCGCGCTCGACATCGCGCGCCGCACCTTCCCGCGCTTCTCCTTCGACCTCATCTATGCCCGCCCGGATCAGTCCATAGCGGCGTGGCGGCGCGAATTGGCGGATGCCCTCGAACTGGCAGGGGAGCATATCTCGCTCTATCAACTGACCATCGAAAAGGGAACGCCCTTCTATGCGCTTATGAGAGAGGGCGCGCTAAAACCGCCCGCCGAGCCGGCGGCCGCCGAGCTGTTCACGGTTGTAGGGCTCTTCAACCTCTTGTTGTTCATAGAGAAGGGAGTATTTATGTCCTTATCTGTGGAGAGAGAAGATTTAGAGCAATGAGTACAATTGAGGATATGACAGAAGCTCCATGTTTTATTCTCGAAGATAAGACTGCTGAAGAGTTAATGGCCATTCAATTTTCTGAAAACTCAGCAAGAGAGCAATTATCATTTC
>PTKB01000214.1 GCA_002937555.1 Alphaproteobacteria bacterium MarineAlpha10_Bin2
TTCTAACGCGTTGAAATTTTGCGGTTTTATCTGGCTGAACCGGATGTAAGCGTTGTTGACCTGGGGCATAGTATGGCGCAAGGAAATTAACAACGGATTAAACCGCCCAGAATTGGCCGCCAAACACGTTGAATTATTCGCGCTCCCCGGCGTTCACGGAGCGCAATGTTTTCAACATCCTCATCGCCTTGGTTTTCTGTTACTACGCCTGTCATGAAGTGGTACGAAATATTCCGTCGGCAGGCCCAGCGTGGCGGCCTCTAAGATACGCGCGGCGGAATCCGGCGGCTTGACCTGTTGGGTGCTGAGCGAAGGCATGGCCGGGACCGAGAATCAATGCCTGGCGCTGGCCGCCGGCCTCGGGCTCACGCCGGAAATCAAACGCGCGGCGGCGAAGCCGCTATGGCGTTGGCTGGGCGCCGCGATGGCCGTCTTGCCGCCGCAAAACTTGGCGCAGGGGCGCGATAGCCTGGCGCCACCCTGGCCCGATCTGCTGATCGCTAGCGGCCGCAAATGCGCCGGCCTCGCGCTGGCGATCCGGCGCGCCAGCGGAGGACGCACCTTTACCGTGTTCGTCCAGAACCCGCGCCTCGGCTTGAGCGCCTTCGATCTCATTGTGGCACCCCGCCACGACGGTCTCGCCGGCGCCAATGTCTTCGCCACCCGCGGCGCCTTGAGCCGCGTCGACGGAGCAGCCCTCGAATCCGCGGCGGCCGAGTTCGCGCCCACTTTCGCCGATCTGCCGCGCCCCTTGGTGGCCTGCCTGATCGGTGGCGCATCGCGCCGCCACCGCCTGACACCTGATGACGGACAAGCGCTTGGCGCGGCGCTCGCCAAACTCTCGGCGACGAGTGGCTGCGGCCTTCTCGTCACCGCCTCGCGGCGCACCCCGGCGGCGAGTTTCCGCGCTTTGGAAGTGGCACTGGACGGGACGCCTGCCTATATATGGCGTGGCGAAGGCGCGAATCCCTATCTCGGTTTCCTGGCGCTGGCGGAGGCAATTCTGGTGACCGCCGATTCGGTGTCCATGGTCTCCGACGCCTGCGCCAGTGGTAAGCCGGTCCATATCCTTGGCCTCGCGGGACGGCGATCGGCCCGCTTCCAGCGCTTCTTCGACGCGCTTGAGGCCGAGGGCGCGGTGCGGCCGTTCACCGGCAGCCTGGAAAGCTGGAGCTATCAGCCGCTCAGCGACTGCGCCCTGGCGGCAGGCGAGATCCGGCGCCGTTTGGAGCAGCGAAACAAGGTTTGAGCCCAAAACACGACACCAAAGCCCTGCGAAGGGTGTAATCTGGGGCAAATTTCAAGCGCCCCGAATCAGAGGAAGATATGTCAGAAAGCCATCACAGCAAGGTCATCATCATCGGCTCCGGGCCGGCCGGCTACACAGCGGCGATTTACGCCGCGCGGGCCGGCATGGCGCCAACTCTTGTGCTTGGCTTGGAGCCGGGCGGGCAGATGACGATCACCACCGACGTCGAGAATTATCCCGGTTTCGCCGATGTCATTCAGGGGCCTTGGCTGATGGAACAGATGAAGGCCCAGGCCGAGCATGTCGGCACGCGGCTGATGCAGGATCTGATCGCCAGCGTCGATTTCTCTCGAACCCCCTTCACCTGCGTCGGCGATTCCGGCGATCGCTACAGCGCCGACAGCGTCATCATCAGCACCGGCGCCCAGGCGCGCTGGCTCGGTCTGCCGAGCGAAGAGAAATATATGGGCTTCGGAGTCTCCGCCTGCGCCACCTGCGACGGCTTCTTTTTCCGCGGCAAGGACGTCGCCGTGATCGGCGGCGGCAACACCGCCGTCGAAGAGGCGCTGTACCTGACCAATCACGCCGATAAGGTGACCCTGGTTCACCGGCGCGACAGTTTGCGCGCCGAAAAAATCCTGCAGGAGCGGCTCTTCGCCAACGAAAAAATCGAGATAATTTGGGATCACAAGCTTGAAGAGGTGCTTGGTGAAGACACGCCGCCAAACGTAACCGGTGCGCGCGTCAGTCATTTGCAATCATCCGAGGAGCGCCTATTGGACGTCCAGGGCATCTTCGTCGCCATCGGACACACGCCGAATACGGCGATCTTCCAGGGCCAGGTGGAGATGGACGAAGAGGGCTATATCACCACCCGGGCGGACAGCACCGCAACGAACATCGTCGGTGTGTTCGCCGCCGGCGATGTGCAGGACAAAACCTACCGCCAGGCGGTCACGGCGGCGGGCACGGGCTGCATGGCGGCGCTGGAGGCGGAAAAATTTATTGCCGAGATGGGCGCCGGGGCGACCGCGGCGGCGGAATAAATATCGCCTCGGCGAGGTGCTCGCCGCATTCCCATTGTGGAGGTCCGCATGGACTGGGATAAATTGAGGGTCTTTCACGCCGTCGCCGAGGCCGGCAGCTTCACCCATGCCGGCGAGTTGCTGCATCTCAGCCAGTCCGCCGTCAGCCGGCAAGTCGCGGCGCTCGAACGGAGCCTTTCGCTCGTACTCTTCCACCGCCACTCGCGCGGCCTGATCCTGACCGAACAGGGCGAGACGCTCTACGCCACGACGCGTGACGTCTACGCCAAGCTGGCGATGACCGAGGCCAATCTGAGCGGCGGCCGCGACCGGCCCGAGGGGCCGCTCACCATTGCCACCACCAACGCCTTCGGCACGATCTGGCTGACGCCGCGATTGCGCGCGTTCTACCAGCTCTATCCCGGCATCGAATTGAAGCTCAAGACTTCGGACGATACGATCGATCTCGCTATGCGCGAAGCCGATGTGGCGATCCGCATGGGCACGCCGACCCAGCCCGATCTCATTCAGCGCCATCTCATGACGGTGCATTCGCACATCTATGCGGCGCCGAGCTATCTCGAGGAATTCGGGCCGATCGAAAGCGCCGACGATCTCCTCACTCAGCGCCTGATCGTTTACGGCGAAGGCCCGCTCAGCGATATCGCCAGCCCGAATTGGCTACTGCGGCGCAGCGGCGAGGCCGAATCGCGTCACCGCGTGGTGCTCGAAGCCAACAACATCTATTGCATTCTGCGGGCCGTGGAAAGCGGTCTCGGGATATCCGCTCTGCCCGATTATGTCGCCCGCGAGCGCCCCAACATCCGCCAGATTTTACCCGAACTTCAGGGCCCCTCGTTCGATGCCTATCTCGTCTATGCCGAGGAATTGCGCCACACCAAACGCATCGGCGTGTTCCGCGATTTTCTGCTCAGCCAAGTCGCCGCTTGGAAATACTAGGCGCAGCGGTCGAATCGGCTTGCCATGCGTTTTACGCATGACAGAACTGTGATAACAGACCTACCGCGCAGCATCGAGCACGATTATATACTGCATTGCAACATGCTGCTGCGCTAATCATACCTCCCGGCGCAAAGCATCAAGCATCGCGCGGTTCGGCCACATATTGCCGGGGCGCGCGGGCTTCTGAGCCAAGGCTCACAAGTCGGATCTTCGGATCCAAAACGGACGATCCCATCGTCCGTTTTTACGTCTCCCAGACGTGAAGCCTCCCTGTTTGACTGGCCGGACCCATCGGGTCCGGCCTTTTTTTGTTCTCCTGCGCCCTTTATTTGCATTAATTCCTGAGTTCCGCAGCAATAAGGTCAGGAAGTTGATTCATGTTGGTAAATATTTTCGCACCTGCAACAGAGGTCCTGTGATCACGTGCCTCAACCACCTCCGCATTCGGCGCATATCGGAATATGCGCATACCCGCTGCCAGAGCGGCATTTACACCATGCTCGCTGTCTTCGACGACGATGCAGCTTTCGGGCATGAATTTCATCTCACGCGCGGCATGAAGAAAAAGATCCGGATGTGGCTTGCCGCGCCCCGCGGCACTAGCGGTATAGAGCTGGCCTGAGAAAAATGAAATCAAGCCCACCGCCTCGAGGCTAAGCGCGACCGTCTCTGCCTCGCCATTGGACGCGACGCAAAACCCGCCGATACGGTCATGCAACTGAATCTTTTCTATCGCCTCGCGTACGCCGGCGATCGCGGCCAGATCGCGGCGCATCTCGCTATGAAGCCGATCAAGAAAACTCTCGGCGAAATCCGCCTCCGCCGGGCGGCCCAATCGCGCCTCAACGATCTCGACCACCATCTCCAAGGAACAGCCGAGAAAAACCTTGGCGGCCTCCGCGTCGGT
>PTKB01000215.1 GCA_002937555.1 Alphaproteobacteria bacterium MarineAlpha10_Bin2
ACATGCGCCCGGCAACCTCGCTCATCGGCGCCAACAGCGGCAGACCGCCGTGGCTATCAGTCACTGTCTCATAGGCGATGGCGACGCAGCCGGATTCGACCAACGCCGTGGTCTGCGCCGGATCGGGCGCGAGATGGAGAAAGGTGAACAGCACCTGGCCTTCGCGCAGCATGGCGCATTCATGGGCCTGCGGTTCCTTGACTTTCACCACCATCTCGGCGCGCTCGAAGATTTCTTCCGGCGTCTCGACGATCTCGGCGCCGGCGCGTTCGTAATCCTCGTTATGCATGCCGATCTCTTCGGCGGCGTCATGCTGCACCATCACTTGATGGCCGTTTTGGACCAACTCGCGGACGCCGGCGGGCGGCACGCCGACACGGTATTCGTGAACCTTTATCTCTTTGGGAATGCCAATGAGCATGGCGTTTGCACCTGCAAAAGAACGGCCGCGGCCGTGGTGAAAAGGAATACGCGCCGGGCGCGTCAGGCGGCTTCTTTCAGAACGCCGCCGATGGTGTCGAAGATCTGGTCGATCTGGTTTTTCTCGACAATCAACGGCGGCGAGAGGGCGATGATATCACCGGTGGTGCGAATCAGCACGCCGCGTTCGTAGCATTTGAGGAAGGCATCGAAGGCGCGTGCCGTCGGTTTGCCTTCGATCGGCTCGAGCTCGACCGCGCCGACCAGGCCCATGGCGCGGATATCTATGACATGGGCGTGATCTTTGAGCGAAAAGGCGGCGTCGATCCAATAGGATTCGAGCTCGGCAGCGCGCTCGAACAGGCCATCGTTCAGATAGATATCGAGCGCCGCATGGCCGGCCGCGCAGGCCACCGGATGGCCGGAATAGGTGTAGCCGTGGAAGAGCTCGATGGCGTTATCCGGGCCGTTCATGAAGGCATCGTAAATATGCTTGCGCACCAGCACTGCGCCCATCGGCACGGCGGCGTTGGTGAGGCCCTTGGCGAGCGTCATAATATCGGGCAAGACGCCGAAACGCTCGGCGGCAAAGCTGTCGCCGAGGCGGCCGAAGCCGGTGATGACCTCGTCGAATATCAGCAGGATGCCGTGCGTATCGCAGATCTCGCGGAGACGCTTGAGATAGCCCTTCGGCGGCAGAATGACGCCGGCGGAGCCGGCCATCGGCTCGACGATGACGGCGGCGATGGTCGAGGCGTCGTGCAACGCCACCAAGCGCTCGAGATCATCGGCGAGATGGCCGCCCCATTCGGGCTGACCTTTGGTGAAGGCGTTGTGCTCGAGGCTGTGGGTATGCGGCAGATGATCGACGCCGGGAAAGGCCGAGCCGAAATATTTGCGGTTGTTGGCGATGCCGCCGACGGCGATGCCGCCGAAGCCAACGCCGTGATAGCCCTTTTCGCGGCCGATCAGGCGCGTGCGCGACGCATTGCCGGAGATATTGTGATAGGCGAGCGCGATCTTGAGCGCGGTATCCGCGGATTCGGAGCCGGAATTGGTGAAGAACACATGGTCGAGATCGCCGGGCGCCAGCGCGGCGAGGCGCGCCGCGAACTCAAACGACGCCGGATGGCCCATCTGGAAACCGGGGCCGTACTCGAGACGCCCGACCTGGGCGCTCACGGCTTCGGTGATTTCCTTACGGGCATGGCCACAATTTACGCACCACAGACCCGAGGTCGCGTCGAGAATTTGGCGGTTGTCGGCGGTGGTGTAATGCATGCCTTCGGCGGCCACCAACATCCGCGGCGCGTTCTTGAATTGCCGGTTGGCTGTGAACGGCATCCATAGCGGCTCGAGATCGTTGGGCATGGATTCGTAGCGGGCGCTTTCGGTGCTCTCGGGCATGTGCATTCTCCGGGCTGGCGCTGCATTCGTGTATTTCGGGCGGAGACTACCACCATGCAATAAAATAGACAATATGAATGGCTTTTTTACTAAACTAGTGGTTTTTCAGCAAAATTTGTTTAATATGTTTAATATATTAACCACTTAAACAGTGGAGCAGGTGACCGATTGGCTCTTGATACGGATTTTGACGTCGGCGCGCGGCTGAGCGAAGTGCGCAAGATGCATCACATGTCGCAACGCGCGCTGGCCAAGCGCGCCGGCGTCACCAACGGCACAATTTCCCTGATCGAGCAGAACCGCGTCAGCCCGTCGGTGAGCAGCCTCCGGAAAGTGCTGCAAGGCCTGCCGATGTCGTTTTCAGATTTCTTCAGCCTCGAAACGGCGCCCCGCCAGGAGGTCTTTTTCGCAGCGCCAGACTTAATGGAAATCGGCGACAGCCATATTTCATACCGCCAATTGGGCCGCGACCTCGCCGGGCGTGCGCTGCAAATCTTACACGAGCGCTATGCGCCGGGCAGCGATACCGGGCATGCCATGTTGCGCCACGAATCGGAGGAAGGCGGCGTGGTGATCCGCGGCAATCTGGAGGTCACGGTCGGCGATCAACGCCGCGTACTCGGGCCGGGTGATGCCTATTATTTCGATTCCCGCCTGCCGCACCGCTTCCGCAATGTCGGCGACGAAGAATGCGAAATCGTCTCCGCCTGCACGCCGCCAACCTTTTAGCGCAGCCTCGCGCGCTGCCGTTGACAGGACATTTTAAGGCCCTAACTTTTGTCATTCAAAGAACGAAAATAACGATGATCAGTGGAGGGGACGATGGGGTTGGAACGCGAAGCACTAATCGATGTCGCCATGGGCTACGAGCCCGCCGATAAAGTCATCAAGAATTGCAAGATCGTCAACAGCCATACCGGCACGATTCACTCCCCAACCGACAATGTCGCCATCAAAGGCGAGCGGATCGCCGCCGTCGGCGATATGGATTACACGATCGATGACGACACGGAAGTGATCGACGCGGACGGGCGCTACCTGGTGCCGGGCCTGATCGATCCCCATTGCCACCAGTGGCACACCTACGCGAACTCGACTGTTTTCGCGGCCTGCCGGCTTTTGCACGGCTCGACAACCATCGTCGACGGCTTTTACGGCCACGCCATCGTGAACGGATTGCGCGCCTCGCGGTTCTTCCTCGACGAACTTTTAAGAACGCCGGTGAAACCGATCTTCGTCGTTCCCACCATGTGCTACACGCAAAACCGCGGCATCGGCTTTCCCGCCTCGCCCAACGCACCGACCATCGATCAATTGATGGACTCGCTGACATGGCCGGAAACCAAGGGTATCGAGGAAATCAGCCCCGAGCTGATGTTGTACCGCAATCAGCGCGACGCCGACTTGCTCAATCTGATGGAGGAATGCCTGAAACAGGGGAAGGTGATCCAGGGCCACTCGGCGGGAATGACCGACGATAAAATCACCAATGCCTGGGTCGCGTCGGGAATCATGCACAACCATGAAGTCGTTAACGCCGCCGAAACGCGCCGCCAGGCCGAGCTCGGAATCTGGATCGTGATCCGCGAAGGCAGTGCGTGCAAGGATATCGAAGCCTGCCTCCCGGTGATTACCAAGGAAGGATATGACGCGCGCGCGTTTCAACTGTGCACCGACGTCATCACGCCCGATTGGATGTTGGAACGCGGCCAGATGGACAATGCGATTCGCGTCGCCGTCAAGAACGGCCTCGATCCCATGACCGCCATCCAAATGTCGACGATCCAGCCGGCCGAGTTTTACCGCGTCAATCACGATATGGGGATGATCGCGCCGGGCCGGTACGCCGATATCGTGTTCGTCGAGAACCTTGAGGAATTCGAGATTTCTCAGGTCATGGCGAACGGAAAAATCTGGGTCAAGGACGGCGAGCTCGTCGAACCCCTCATAAATCCCGACTATCCGGATTGGCTCTACGGGACGATGAACATTGACCGCGTTCTCGCGCCGGAGGACTTCCAAATCAGGGCACCGAAAGGCGCCGGCGACAGCGTAAAGGTCCAGGTCATCAACACCCGGGATGGCTCGCTGGAAACGCCGGGTTCGGTTGAAACGCTAAAAGTGGTCGATGGCCTGGTCCAAGGCGACCCGGCGAACGGCATCAACAAAATCTGCATGATCGACCGGATCATGGGTACCGGCGAGATCGGATTGGCGTTCGTCAAAGGCTTTGGCATTCAAGAAGGATGCATCGGCAC